>SBFV01000373.1 GCA_006227775.1 Gammaproteobacteria bacterium
CCCCTGGGCGTGAAGGAATTCGAGGTCTTCGACCTGCCCTATATCTTCGATGACTACGATCAGCTTCATGCCGTGACCGAGGGTCCGGTGGGTAAGTCCCTGCTCGACAAGCTGAGCGACAAGGGTATCCTGGGCCTGGCCTATTGGGATAACGGTTTCAAGGTCATGAGCGCCAACAAGCCCCTGCGCGAGGTCAAGGACTTCCGCGGTCAGAAGATGCGCATCCAGTCCTCCAAGGTCCTGGAGGCGCAGATGAGGGCCTTGGGCGCCAGCCCCCAGGTCATGGCCTTTTCCGAGGTCTATCAGGCCCTGCAGACCGGCGTGGTGGATGGCACCGAGAACCCGCCCTCCAACCTCTACACCCAGAAGATGTATGAGGTGCAGAAGTACGTGACCCATTCCAATCATGGTTACCTGGGTTACGCCGTCATCGTCAACAAGCCCTTCTGGGAGGGGCTGCCCGCGGACATCCGCAAGGCCCTCGAAGAGGCCATGGCCGAATCCACCAAGTACGCCAATGACATCGCCAAGCAGGAGAACGACGAGTCTCTGGCCAAGGTCAAGGCGAGTGGCAAGAGCGAGATCATCGAGCTCACCCCCGAGCAGAAGCTGGCCTGGAAGAAGAAGCTGGTCCAGGTCCACAAAGATATGGAGGATCGCATCGGCAAGGACCTGATCCAGTCCATCTATAAGGCCACTGGCTGCGATTGCGGCAAGCTCTAAGCCGTTCCGGATCAGAGGGGCGGGCGGGGTTCCCGGTATCATACCCACCCCCGCCCCCTGGTCCCGGCTAGTCCCCCCGATCCCCACGCCGACCTAACGCTCATCGCCTGACACTGGGTCGGGGCGAGTTCCCGGCCTGCCGGAGAATCGCCGTGCTTAAAGTCCTCGACCATCTGGAGGAGTGGCTCATCGCCTTCCTCATCGGGGCGGCGACCCTGATCATCTTCGTCGCCGTACTCCACCGCTATACCCTTGACATGGCGGCAACCTGGGAATGGGATGCCCTCTACGATACCCTCTTCGCCATCAATCTGGGCTGGGCGCAGGAACTCACCATCTACATGTTCGTGTGGATGGCCAAGTTTGGCGCCGCCTATGGCGTCCGTACCGGCATTCACGTCGGCGTGGACGTGCTGATCAACAACCTCCGGGAGAACATCCGCGCCAAATTCGTGCTCTTCGGGCTCTTCGCCGGCGCCCTCTTCACCGGCACCATCGGCTCTTTTGGCGTCAAATTCGTCTGGCACCTGGCCCATACGGCCCAGATCACCCCGGATTTGGAGATGCCGGTGTGGATCGTCTACCTGGCCATCCCCCTGGGCTCTTTCCTCATGTGCTTCCGCTTTCTGCAGGTGGCCTGGTCCTTCTACCACACCGGCGAGCTGCCCCAGCATGATCACGCCCGCGTCGAGGGCCTGGAGGAAGAGGTGGAAGCCGCCCAGGAAGCCGGCCGGCCGGAACGGGTCATGATCGGCGAGGCCGTTTCCATCGCCGAAGAGCGGGAACACATCCATGGCGCGCAACTGCCCGACTACGAACGGGTGGAGGCCCTCGCCGCCAAAGAGGAGGGGCGCAAATGAACGGTCTGATCATCTTTGGCATCCTGGTCGCCCTGATGCTGACCGGCATGCCGGTCTCCATCGCCCTGGGCCTGACGGTGCTGAGCTATCTCTTCGCCTTCACCGAGGTCCCCATCGAGTCCGTGGGCCTCAAGCTCTTCACCGGCATCGAGAAGTTCGAGATCATGGCGATCCCTTTCTTCATCCTGGCCGGCAACTTCCTCACCCATGGCGGGGTGGCGCGGCGCATGATCAACTTCGCCACCAGCATGGTCGGGCACTACCACGGCGGCCTCGGCCTGGGGGCCGTCTTCGCCTGCGCCCTCTTCGCCGCGGTCTCCGGTTCCTCCCCGGCGACGGTGGTGGCCATCGGCTCCATACTGCTGCCCGCCATGGTCAAGCAGGGCTTTCCGGCCCGCTTCGGCGTCGGCACCATCGCCAGCGCCGGCGGCCTGGGCATCCTCATCCCCCCCTCCATCGTCATGGTGATGTACGCCGTCTCCACCAACTCCTCGGTGGGCGCCCTCTTCATCGCCGGCATCGTCCCGGGGGCGGTGTTGGCCCTGATGCTGGGTCTGACCACTTGGTATATCGCCCGTCACAATAACTACCCGCGTATGCCGAGGGTGAGTTGGGCGGGACGCTTGAGGGCCTTTCGTCGTTCGGTCTGGGGTCTGTTGCTGATCGTGATCGTCATGGGCGGCATCTACTCCGGCATGTTCACCCCCACCGAGGCGGCCGCCATGAGTGCCGTCTATGCCTTCGTGATCGCCGTCTTCGTCTATAAGGATCTGAGAATCCGGCAAGTGGGGCGGGTGCTGCTGGACTCGGCCAACATGTCCGCCATGCTGCTCTATATCATCACCAATGCCGTGCTGTTCTCCTTCATCCTGACCTACGAGAACATCCCCCAGGCCCTGGCGCAATGGCTGGTGGAAACGGGGCTGGGGCCCATCGGCTTCCTGGTGGTGGTCAACATCCTGCTGCTGCTGGCGGGGAACATCATGGAGCCCTCGTCCATCATCCTGATCACGGCCCCCATCCTCTTCCCGGTGGCGACCGCCCTGGGCATCGACCCCATCCACTTTGGCGTCATGATCGTGGTCAACATGGAGATCGGTATGATCACGCCACCGGTGGGGCTGAATCTTTACGTGGCGAGTGGCATCTCCCGCATGGGGATGACCGAGACCACCATCGCCTGTCTCCCCTGGCTGCTGACCATGCTGCTGTTCCTGATGATCATCACCTACTGGCCGCCCCTGTCCCTTTGGCTGCCCCGGACCCTGGGGATGATGTAGACACGGTAAGGGACTTTCCCCGACCCCAGGCGCGAGCCCCCCGGAGCGGGGGCTCCCCCTCCCGGATGACTCCCCCCGGCGGCCATGGACCTGAAAACCATGCTCAACATGCTGGCGGTGTTCCAGACCGCCGCGGCCCTGGGCATGTTGGTCGCCAACCGCAAACAGGTCAGTTACCGTGGCTTCGGCCTCTGGACCCTGGCCTTCTTTCTGATGGCCTTGGGCATCACCCTGATCAGTCAGCGGGGCCAGATCGCCCCCTTGCTGAGCATCCTGGTGGCCAATGCCATGATCCTCGGCGCGATCGCCGTTTTCCATCAGGGCACCCATCTCTTCTTCAAGCTGCCAGGCCGTTCCCCCCTCTTGTTCGATGCGCTGGTGATGGCGGCGACCCTTATCGCCCTCCTACCCCTGGTGCCGACCCCCCCTGGGGTGGCCTTGACCTCCCGCACCCTGGCGATCGCCAGTGGCATGTTCCTTCTTTGCGTCCACGCCGGGGTGCGTCCTCTGTTCCATAAGCGTACGTCTTTTGGGTTGTGGCTTCACTCCATCGGACTCATCTTGCTGGCGCTGTACAATCTTTACCGCCTGGCCTTTGCCCTGCACGCCGATACGGGCCTTTACGACGAGCAGTTGCTGTGGAAGTCGAACATGGTCTGGGGCGCCACCGTGACGATCATGATCCTGGTGGGTTGTCTGATGCTGGTCAACGAAGTCACCCTGGACAAGCTCCAGCGGCGGATGGCGGAGATCGACGATCTCAACCGCAACCTGGAGACCCGGGTCGCGGAGGCCACGGCCCTGCGCATCGCCCAGCAGGACCTGCTGCTGCGCCAGTCCCGTCAGGCCGCCATGGGGGAGATGCTGGGGACCATCGCCCATCAGTGGCGCCAGCCCCTCAGCACCATCGGTCTCATCGTGCAAAGCCTGCGCAAGGCCTTCGACAACCAGCGCCTGGATGCCGCCTTCATGGCCAAGGCGGACGCGGATGCCCGGCGGCAGATCGAGATCATGTCCGATACCATCGACACCTTTCGGGCCTTCCTCAAACCGGATAAACAAAAGATGGCCTTCTCCCCGGCGCGGGTAGCGCGGGAGGCCATCGCCTTCCTGGAACGGCAACTGGCCGCCAGCCACATCCAGGTCCAGATGGACATCGCCCCGGAACCCCTAAGCGTCATGGGTAACCCCAACGAGTTCAAGCAGGCTCTGATCAACCTGATCGTCAATGCCCGGGAAGCCATCAAGACCCGCGCCGCCAGCGGCTGGTCGGGGGTGGGACGGATCGCGGTCACCCTGACCAGCGACCGCGGTCGGGTGATTTTGCGGGTGGCGGACAATGGCGGCGGTTTCGAACCCGGGCATCTCCCATCCCTCTTCGATCCCTATTTCACCACCAAGGAGGCCCAGGGGGGGACCGGCCTGGGACTCTACATCAGCCGTTTGATCATCGAGGATGGGATGAACGGCCGCATGGAGGCGCGCAACGAGGCGGAGGGCGCCCTGTTCCTCATCGAACTCGCGGAGAGCCCCCATGGCTGATCTGGAGGGCCTGAAGCTGCTTTTCGTGGAGGACGAGGAGGAGCAGCGGGAACTGGTCAAGGGTCTGCTGGAAATGGACGGCGCCCAGGTAATCGGTGCGGCTAACGGCATCGCGGCCCTGGAGTGCCTGGCCTACGCGGAGGTCGATATCCTCGTCAGCGACATCCGCATGCCCTTTCTCGACGGCTTGGGCTTGGCGGAACGGGTGCGGCGGGAACAGCCCCAGATGCCCGTGGTGCTCTGCACCGCCTTCACCGATACCGACTATCTGCTCCGGGCCATCGAGCTCGGGGTGAGCGCTTACGTCCCCAAGCCCCTCGACTACGATAAACTTGCCGCGGAGATCCTTCGTGTCGCGGGGCCGGTGCGCCAGCGGCAACGCATCGCCCGCCTGGAACAGGAGGCCTTGCGCCCCCTCCACCGGGCACTGGGAGACTCGCCCGGCATGCGCGCCCTGGCCGCCCAGGCCCGCGCCCTCGCTCAGACCCGCTACCCCGTCCTCCTGCTGGGGGAGACCGGTACGGGCAAATCCCTGCTGGCGCGCAAGCTGCACGACGCCAGCCCCGTGGCGGCGGGGCCCTTCGTGGTCGCCCACCTGGGGGCCATTCCGGAGGCGACGGCGGAGTCGGAGCTTTTCGGCCATGTCCGCGGGGCCTTCACCGGTGCCATCAAAGACCGACTGGGTCTTTTTCGCCAGGCCCAGGGGGGCAGCCTCTTCCTGGACGATATCGACACCGCCTCCCCAAGCCTCCAGGTCAAGATCCTCCATGCGGTGGAAACCGGCCGCATCACCCCCCTGGGGTCTGACCGGCCCCTGCCCGTCGATACGCGCATCCTGGCGGCCAGCAACATCGACCTGATGGCGGCCGCCACTGCCGGGCGCTTCCGCCTGGACCTGTTCTATCGCCTCGGCAATCTCTCCCTCCGGCTGCCACCCTTGCGCGAGCGGGGGGACGAGATTCTGACCCTGGCGCGATGCTTTCTGCGGGAGGCCTGCAATGAGCTGGGACGGGAAGCCCCGGACCTGGACCGGGGGGCGGGGGAACTGCTGCGCTCCCACCCCTGGCCCGGCAACCTGCGCGAACTGAAATTTGTCATGGGAAGCCTGGCGGTCTTCGCGGGGGAGCGCCTGACGGCGGAGGCCGTCCGGGATCGCCTGACCCAGGGGGCCGCGGCCGCCATCCCGGGCGACAGGGCCGCGCCAGTCTCCCCTCCCACCCTGATGACCCTCGACGAGGCGGAGATGGCGGCCATCCGGGCCGCCCTGGGGGCCGCCAAGGGCGTGCGCATGGAAGCCGCGCGGCTCCTCGGCATCGACTATCAGCGCCTCAAGCGCAAGCTGATCAAGTACGGGCTAGTGGAGTGATCGGCGTTAGCCCGCCTCGCTCGCGGGCTTTACCCGAGGCATTTCGGTTTTAACACCCCCCCGGTCAGGGCTGATCGTTGTGACTAGGCAAAACAACCAGGCCTGATCGAAGCGCCAATGATCCCCCATGGAAACTTGGGGGGGATGGCTGCATGACTGATTGATTATAAAGGGATTAACGGATTATTACCGGTTGGCATGAAATCTGTAGAGGCAAGGGACGTAGTGGCCTTGATTCACCGAGCGGACGCATAGCCGTGCCGGGGCGATCAAGGGCCCTACTCCTTATGATGGGTGCTGAATTCCGTCAGCGCCCCGCCAAGATAGAGATCCAACTAGGGGACCCCTGATGTTCAGCGCCATGATGCCGAAAAAGAACGAGTTTTTCGTCCAGTTCAACAGTCACGCCGACCGCTGCGCCATCGCCGCCAATGCCATGATGCGGATGATGAGCCAACTGGGTCGGTCCGCGGACGAAGTCAACCGCCTGATTCAGGAGATCGATCAGGCCGAATCCAGCGGCGATGACATCGAACACGACACCATCGTGATGCTGCACAAGTCCTTCATCACCCCGATCGACCGCGACCAGATCCACATGATCGCCAGCGGCCTCGACAGCATCCTGGACCGCGTCCAGGACGTAGGGGAGTCGGTCGCCCTCTATGACATCAAGGAAGCTACCCCCGAGGCACGGGAGATGGCCGAAATCGCCGCCGACGCGGTGGAAAAGATCCGCAAGGCCGTCGCCCTGCTCGACAACCTGGCGGAGACCACCACCGCCCTGCAGTATTGCAAAGCGGTCGATGAGTTGGAATCCAAGGCCGACAAGGTCTGGCGCGCCGGCATGTCCCGCCTCTTCCGCGAGGAAAAAGATCCCGTTCAGCTTATCAAGCTGAAGGCAATTTACCAGATCCTCGAGGACGTGCTAGAGGCCGCCGAAGACGTAAGCCATACCCTCGAAGAAGTCATCCTCGCCAACGCTTGAGGAACCCAAATGGAAGCTCAAGCTGCGGTTTTAATCGGTACCTGGACCCTGGTCCTGCTCATCGCGGTGGCCTTGGCCTTCGACTTCATGAATGGGTTTCATGACGGGGCCAACTCCATCGCCACCATCGTTGCCACCGGGGCCATGACGCCCAAACAGGCGGTGCTCTTCGCCGCCACCCTCAACTTCGTCGCTATCTGGGTCTTCCAGCTCAAAGTGGCGGCCACGGTCGGCAAGGGGGTGATCGACCCCTCATTCGTCGATCACTACGTCATCTTCGGCTGTCTGGTGGGAGCACTGTTCTGGAATATCGTCACCTGGTACTACGGTATCCCGTCCTCCTCGTCCCATGCCCTGATCGGCGGCCTGGTGGGCGCCACCATCGCCAAGATCGGTGGCGGCGATGCCATCGTCTGGGGCAGCCTTTGGCAACTCAAGGGCCTCATCACCGTCCTCTGCTTCATCATTCTGTCCCCCCTGCTCGGTTTTCTGATCGGCGGCACCCTACAGGTCCTCACCGCTTGGATCTTCCGCAATCAGACGCCGTACAAGGTCGGGCGATGGTTCATGCGCGCCCAGATCGTCTCGGCCGGTCTCTACTCCCTGGCCCATGGCGGGAACGACGCGCAGAAGACCATTGGCATCATCTGGCTCCTGCTGATCACCGCCGGCGCCGGGGCCGTCCCCCTGGTGGGACATGAGGTGACCAAGGATGTGTCCACCCTACCCATGTGGGTGGTGTATTCCTGCTATCTTGCCATCGCCTGGGGTACCTATCTGGGTGGCTGGCGCATCGTCAAGACCATGGGGATCAAGGTCACCAAGCTTCAGCCCGTGGGCGGGTGCTGCGCCGAGACGGCCGGGGCGGCCACTCTGTTCCTGGCCACCTTCCTGGGCATACCGGTGTCCACCACCCACACCATCGCCGGCGGCATTATCGGGGTCGGCGCCACGCGCCGGCTGACCGGTATCAAGTGGGACATCGCCATCCGCATCGTCGCGGCATGGGTGGTCACCATCCCGT
>SBFV01000387.1 GCA_006227775.1 Gammaproteobacteria bacterium
GAGAAGGGTTGGCGGATGTTGAGGATCTCCAGGGGCGCGGTGCGGCCCTCGGGCACGTAGGCGGCGAGCTGCTCCTTGAGGGCGAGGATGGCGTAAAGGGGGCTTTCCTCCGCCCCGGCCACGTCCGCGGTGACGTAGACCACCGGCAACTGATTTTTGCGGTGGATGCTCTTCTCCCCCACCCCCTGTTCGAGGCGCACCAACTCGCCCAAGGGCACGCAGCGCCGGTCGCCGCAGACGGGGAGGGGCAATAACTCGCTGGGCTGGGCGCGCTGGTCGAGGGGCAGGCGCAGGCGAATGAGGACGTCCTCGGGGGCGTCGACCCCATGGAGCAGGCCGGCATTGGCCCCGGCCTGGGCGATGCGCAAGGCATCAGCAACCTGGTCGGCGTTGATTCCCAGCAGGGCGGCCTTTTCCTCGTCGAAGTGGAAGCGCAGCAGGGGCTGATCCGCCTCGACGTACCAGTCCACGTCCACCACCCCGGGGGTCGCGTCGAAGAGGTCGCGGATGTGCGTGGCGATGCGGATCTGTTCCGGGTAGTCGGGTCCATAGACTTCCGCGACCAGGGTCTGCAGGACTGGCGGCCCCGGGGGGACCTCGGCGACCTTGACCCGGGCCCCCTGTTCCTGGGCGATGTCCTGGATGCGCGCGCGGATGCGCTTGGCGATGGCGTGGCTCTGCTCCTCCCGCTCCTCGCCGTGGACCAGGTTGACCTGGATGTCGGCGACATTGGGGCCCCGGCGCAGGAAGTAGTGGCGTACCAGGCCGTTGAAATTGTAGGGGGCGGCGGTGCCGGCGTAGATCTGGTAATTGAGGATCTCCGGTTCCTCGCTGAGGCGCGCGGCCATCAGGCGGGCGACGTTGGCGGTATGCTCCAGGGAGGTGCCCTCGTCCATGTCGAGGATGATCTGGAATTCGCTCTTGTTGTCGAAGGGCAGCATCTTCACCTTCACCGCCCCCGTGACCACCAGGGCGATCGAACCCACCAAGAGGAGGGTGATGCCGGTCAGAAAGGCGATGCCCAGCCAGGGGCGACGGATCATGGGGGTCATGACCCGACGATAGGCCCGGGTGGTCAGGTCCTCCCGGTCGTGGGTGTGAGTGCCGGCCTGGCGGGCGTGCCAGCGCAGCATGCGGTAGGCCGCCCAGGGGGTGATCATGAAGGCGACGGCCATGGAGAAGAGCATGGCCGCGGTGGCTCCCACCGGGATGGGCCGCATGTAAGGCCCCATCAGGCCCTGGACGAAGGCCATGGGCAGGACGGCGGCGATGACGGTGAGGGTGGCGAGGATCAGGGGGCTGCGGACCTCGTTGACGGCCTCCACCGTCAGCTCCTTGAGAGGGCGGTCGCGGTTCTGGGGCAGGCGGAAGTGGCGGACCACGTTCTCCACGTCCACGATGGGGTCGTCCACCAGGATGCCGATGGAGAAGATGAGGGCGAAGAGGGTGACCCGGTTGAGGGTGAAACCGAGCAGGAAGAAGGTCGCCAGGGTCAGGGCCAGGGTCACCGGGATGGCGATGGCCACCACCCCGGCCTCCCGCCAGCCCAGGACGAACGCGATCAGCAGACTGACGCCGGCCACCGCCAGGCCCATGTGGAACAGCAGTTCGTTGGACTTCTCCCGGGCCGTCTGGCCGTAGTCGCGGGTGACGGTCACCTCCACGTCCGCCGGGATGACGCGATCGTGCAGGCTCTCGACCTTGCGCAGGACCTCGGCGACCACCTGGACGGCGTTGGTCCCGGCGCGTTTGGCCACCGCCAGGGTTACCGCCGCCTCCTCCAGCGGCGGGCCAGCGCCAGTCGGGTCGGGGCGGCCAAAGAGGACATAGTCCTCGATCTCCTCGGCCCCATCCTGGATGCGGGCGATGTCGCGCAGATAGACCATCTGACCGGCATGGACCCCGACCACCACGCCGCCCACCTCGGCAGCGTTCTCCAGGAAGCCGCCGAACTCGGTCAGGACCTCCCGTTCCCCGGCGGGAAAGCTGCCGGTGCGTAACTGGTGGTTGGCCAGCCGCACCAGTTCGAGGACCTCGGTCGGGTCAATGGCATAGGCGGTGAGCCGGCTGGTGTCCAGCTCCACCCGCACCTGGCGCCGCTGGCCACCGATCAGGGTGGTTTCCGAGACCTCGGGGATCTCCTTGATGGCATCGTCCGCCAGGGCCACGATCCGCCGCAGGCTGGGGTGGTCCTGGCCGCCGCCGTGGAAGGTCAGGGCCAGGATGGGCACGTCGTCGATGCGCCGGGGTTTGAGCAGGGGTGGGGAGGCCCCGGGGGGGATCCGGTCCAGATTGGCGTAGAGCTTCTGGTAGAGCTGGACGATGGCCTTTTCCTCGTCCCAGCCCACCAGGAAGCGGACGATCATGAGGGCCTGGCCGGGGCTGGAGGTGGAATAGACGTATTCCACCCCGGGGAGCTCCCGGGCGAGCTTCTCCAGGGGCCGGGTGACCCGCTGGGCCACCTCCTCGGCGGTGGAACCGGGCATCTCCACGAAGACATCCACCATCGGCACCACGATCTGGGGTTCCTCCTCCCGGGGCAGGAGGCTCACCGCCAGGGCGCCGAGCAGGATGGACGCCCCGGCGATCAGGGGCGTCAAGGGCGAATCGACGAAAAAGGTCAGGATGCGCGAGATGAGTCCGAACCGGCGGACCCGATAGGTGCGCTTCGCCTTCATGA
>SBFV01000017.1 GCA_006227775.1 Gammaproteobacteria bacterium
GTCCAGGGCCTGGTCGATGTCGCTGTCCGCCAACGCCGTCAGGCTCAGTTCGAGCAGGCGGCGATCGACGGCGATGTAGTCGCGGGCCTGGGCCTGAATCGCGAAGGACATGCTCAGAGTGGTCACTGCCGCGGCGATCAGGGTCTTCTTCATGGTGAGCCTCATACTGGCTGAAGGTTTTTTGAAGCCTCACCAGTGTGCCCCCCGGCCGTTATGGGTCAGTGACGGGAAAATTAACTTTTCGTTAATCTGCTGATAGATAAGCCTGCCCGCACCGGCTGAGGGCGAACCCCGGCTGGCCGTCACCCAGACCTCCACCAGGGGCATGGACTAGGGTTGACAATCCTGTGACGGGGCCAGGGTTAAGCGGAGGGGGATACCGAGACGGGAACAGGCGGGCTCTCCAGGCCAGATGGTAGGCTTATCCGGGTCGTTCCGGTCCCGCCAACCGCCCCTGGCTGATCGCCCGCGGGGCGAGGACAAAGGGCGATCCGGCTTAATCGGCGGTGGTCAATTCCTGCTGATAGGCGTCGTTGACACGGTCCCGCAGTTCCTTGCCCGGCTTGAAGTGGGGGACATGCTTGCCCGCCAGGGCCACGGCGTCGCCCGTCTTGGGGTTGCGTCCCACCCGCGGCGGGCGGTAGTGCAGGGAGAAGCTGCCGAAGCCGCGGACCTCGATCCGCTCCCCGGTCGCCAGGGCATTGCTCATGCGCTCGACGATATGGCGCACGGCGAGTTCGACATCCTTGTAGGGAAGCTGGTGCTCAGGCTTGGCGGCCAGGACTTCGATCAGGTCGGATTTGGTCATGATGTGGTTGAGCCTCCAAGTGGGACGGTAGTAGCGGGCGGTCCCCCCGCCGGAAGCGGGCGGGGGAGCATGGATCAAGGCAAGGGGAGGGGATTCATGACGGGTGTGCGGGTGGGGGGCCAGGGAGCGCCTCGCCCACCCGAGGCGCCGGAAGGCGCCGTCGGGCGGACCGGGGCCGCCCCTTGCCAGACCCCCGCGCCCTTAACCCCGACCCGCCTCCTCCATCTGTTGCTTCAGGATGTCGCCGAGGGTGGCGGTGCCGGCCTGGGCCTCGCGGGAGTATCCCTTGATGGCGGCGGATTCCTCGTCGTGATCCTTGGCCTTGATGGACAGCGAGATGGTGCGGTTCTTGCGGTCAACGCCAAGGAACTTGGCCTCGATGGCCTCGCCGAGCTTGAGCACGGCGCGGGCATCCTCGACGCGGTCGCGGGAGATCTCGGAGGCGCGCAGGTAGCCCTCCACGCCGTCGCCCAGGGCCACGGTCGCGCCCTTGGCGTCCACCTCGGTGATGGTGCCATGGACCACGCTGCCCTTCTCATGGGCGGCGACGAAGGCCGAGAAGGGATCCTTGTCGAGCTGCTTGACGCCCAGGGAGATACGCTCGCGCTCGGGGTCGACGGACAGGACCACGGTCTCCAGCTCATCGCCCTTCTGATAGCGGCGCAGGGCATTCTCGCCGCCCTCGTCCCAGGAGATGTCGGAGAGATGGACCAGACCGTCGATGCCACCCTCCAGGCCGATGAAGATGCCAAAATCGGTGATGGACTTGATCTTGCCGCTGACGTGGTCGCCCTTCTTGTGGTTGAGGGCGAACTCGTCCCAGGGGTTCATGACGCACTGCTTGATGCCCAGGGAGATGCGGCGGCGCTCCTCGTCGATGTCGAGGACCATGACCTCCACCTCGTCGCCCAGGGAGACGACCTTGGAGGGATGGACGTTCTTGTTGGTCCAGTCCATTTCGGAGACATGCACCAGACCCTCGACGCCCTCCTCGATCTCGACGAAGCAGCCGTAGTCGGCGATGTTGGTGACCTTGCCGAAGACCCGGGTGCCCTCGGGATAGCGGCGGGAGATGTTGACCCAGGGGTCCTCGCCCATCTGCTTGAGGCCCAGGGAGACGCGCTGGCGGTCGCGGTCGAACTTGAGCACCTTGACGTCGATCTCGTCGCCGATCTCCACCACCTCGGAGGGGTGCTTGACGCGCCGCCAGGCCATGTCGGTGATGTGGAGCAGACCGTCGATGCCGCCCAGGTCGAGGAAGGCGCCGTAGTCGGTCAGGTTCTTGACCACGCCCTTGACCTCCATGCCCTCCTCCAGCTTCTCCAGCAGGGCCTCGCGCTCGGCGCTGTACTCGTCCTCCACCACGGCGCGGCGGGAGACGACGACGTTGTTGCGCTTGCGGTCCAGCTTGATGACCTTGAACTCGAGCTCCTTGCCTTCCAGGTAGCTGGTGTCGCGCACGGGACGCACATCGACCAGGGAGCCCGGCAGGAAGGCGCGGACGCTGCCCAATTCGACGGTGAAGCCACCCTTGACCTTGCCGTTGATGATGCCCTTGACGGCCTCGCCGGCCTCGAAGGCCTTGTCCAGGAATTCCCAGGCGGCGTGACGCTTGGCCTTTTCGCGGGACAGGCGGGTGGAGCCAGAGCCATCCTCCACGGCATCCAGGGCCACCTGGACTTGATCGCCCACGGCGACCTCCAGGGACCCGTCGAGATCGAGGAACTGGGTGCGGGGGATAATGCCCTCGGATTTCAGACCGGCATTGACGACCACGACCTCGGGGGTGATGGCCACCACGGTCCCGGTGACGATGGTCCCCGGCTGCAACTGGGTAACGGCAAGGCTCTGTTCGAAGAGTTCGGCGAAGCT
>SBFV01000016.1 GCA_006227775.1 Gammaproteobacteria bacterium
AACATGGACGACATGATAACCGAAGCGCGCCAGCGGCACCCGATCCCCGCCGGTCATGCCCGGGACTAAACCAGGGAGAGCGAGCCGGCTGCGGGAGGCCGAATCAAGGGTACTGCCCGGGGCGTGGGGATGGCGTGGCGAGTTCCTCCCCACCGTCGCCCTCCTCCGCCACCGCCCGACGCCAGGACCAGAGCCGCCGGTGCTTCTCCCGGTAGAGCTTGGGCCCGGTCAGCCCCGTCGGGGACAGCACGAAGCCGATGGCGCCGGTCTCCGCCGTGTTCAGCTCAGCCGCCCCGCTTGCCCGGACCCGCTCCCGCACCTTGGTGGCGGGGAAACCGTAGCGGTTGGCGAAGCCGCTGGAATACAGCACCCAGCGCGGCCTGACCGCCGCGAGCAATTCGGCGCTGGTGGAGGTATTGCTGCCATGGTGCCCCGCCACCAGCAAGGTCGAGGCCAGAGGGATTTCCCTGGCCAGTTGCCGCTCACCACTCCAGCCCAGATCACCCGTGATCAGCAGACTGCCCCCCTCGGCATCCACCCGCATCACGCAGGAGGCTGCGTTTCCTTCCCGTCCTTGGCTCGGCGGATGCAGGATGCTGAATCTGACTCCGCTCCATTCCCAGCCCCGACCCGCCTGACAGGGTTCCCATGGCGGACCGCCCGCGCTTGTCCCTTCCGGTTCTGCCCGTGCCTGGGGCTCGCCCGCCAAGATCAACCCGATGGGCACCTGGGCCCTCAGCCCCGCCAGGCCGCCGGCATGGTCCTGATCCCCATGGCTGAGAACCAGGATATCGATCCCATTCACGCCCATCTCCCGCAGGAAGGGCGCCACCACCGCCTCCCCCGTATTGAAGCCGCCCGCGAAGGCCGGGCCCGTGTCGAAGACCAGGACGCCGTCTGCGGTACGGACCACGGCCGCGAGACCCTGCCCCACGTCGAGGAGGTCGAACCAGGCATCACCCGCCGCGGGTGCGGGGGGACGCAGTAACGCCAGTGGCAGGAGCAAGGGCAGGCCGAGCCAGCGCCCGGGCAGACCCCGGGGGGCCAGCAGCAGCAAGGCGCCACCGAAGGCCGCTACCCAGGTCCAATCCGGCCGCCCCGAGAGGGACAGGGCCGCCCAGGGCCAGGAGGCCAGGGCGCTCAGTCCCTCCAACAACCAGGCGACCAGGTCCGCCGTCCAGATCCAGGGCCATGCCAGTCCGGTGACCAGGGCCAGGGCGGCCGTGGCCAGTACCAGGGGGAGCAGGAGGCCGAATAAGGGGACCGCCACCAGATTCACCGCCGGAGAGATCAGGGAGGCTCGGCCAAAGAGCAGCAGCAGGAGGGGCAGCAAGCCCAGGGTGACCACCCATTGGGCCCGCCCCCAGCGGGACCAGAGATCCGTTGCCGGCAGCCGGTGTCCCAGACCCAGGAGCAGGGCCGCCACGGCACCGAAGGACAACCAGAAGCCATAGCTCAGCACCGCCAGGGGGTCCAGCAGCAGGACGCCGGCGAGGGCGAAGACCAGCCCGGTCCAGAGCCGGGGCGTTCTCGCCCACAGCAGTGCCACCAGGATCACCGTCAACATGATCAGGGCCCGCTGGGTGGAGACGGCAAACCCCGCCAGCCCGCTGTAGATCAGCGCCGCGGCCAGCCCGCCCAAGGCGCCGGCCCGTGGCGCCGCCAGGCGGAGAGCCAGGCCCGGACGGCGGGACCAGGCCCGGCGGACGAGGAAAAAGGCGCTCGCCGCCACCAAGCCCACGTGCAGACCCGAGATCGCCACCAGGTGATTGACCCCGGTCCGGGTCAGCATGGCCCATTGCTCCGTCGAGATCCCGGCGCGCTCCCCCAGTACCAGGGCCAACATCACCCCCCGGGCCGGAGAGTCTCCCAGGGATGCCCCCAGCCGCTCCCCCAGGCCCTGACGCCAGCGATCAAGCCAGAAGGGACCCGGCCCTGGGTCCAGCAGCCCCAGGTCCCCCTTCTCCCGGACATAGCCCGTGGCCAGGATGCCATTCTGGAAGAGCCAGCGCTCGTAGTCGAAACCCCCGGGGTTGGCGAAGCCATGGGGAGGCTTGAGGCGCGCCGCCAGGACACGGCGCTCCCCCACCCGCAAATCCGGCGCTTCGCGCCAGGAGAGGCGCACCCGTCCGCGGAAGTCCGCCTCCTCCTCTCCCCGCCAGGCCCGCTCCACCAGAAACTGAAAGCGAGTGGTGCCAGGTCTGGCCTCCGGCAGGGAGGCCACCCGCCCCTCCAGGCGCAGATCGAGGTTCGTCAGATCGGCGGGAAAGGGGTGGCAGAGCATCTCCCGGGCCGCCAGATGGGCCCATAGCGTCCCCAGGACCACTAACAGGGGCAGCCGCAAAGGCGCCCAACGCTGGGCCAGCCAGGCGAGGGCCGCCGCCGGCAAGGCCAGGGCCCAGCCAGCCGGCAGTTCGGGCAGGGTGAACAGCAGACCCACGCCTAGGGCGAAGGCCAGGGCGCCGGGTACGGGACGGGTCCACCCCTGGCCCATGGCGGCGGAAACCTTGACCGGACCTCCTGGTTGATCAAGGCGGGAGGGTGAGCCATTAGTCCCCGCTCTCAAGGGGCTCATCGCCTCACCCCGGGTAAGCTGGCGCGCCAGAAACCGGCAAGGCACTTAGGCGACAGGACCGCAACCATCGCTTTCATGCACCTTCAGT
>SBFV01000438.1 GCA_006227775.1 Gammaproteobacteria bacterium
GGGATGCGGAAGTTGCCGAACTCCCACACCACCAGGATGTAGATCAGCACCAAGGCCACGGCGAAGGCCGCGCCCATGTCGCGGAAGGTCTCGTAGGTGACGGTCCACTCCCCCGTCCACTCCCAGGACGATTCGCGATCGCTGGGGGGGGCATCGGTCCAATAGCCTTGGGGTACCACCCCATCCGGGGCCTTGTAACCCGTCTCGTCCAGGATGTCCTGGATCTGGAACATGCCATAGATCGGAGCCGCCAGTCGGCCGGAGACATCCGCCACCACGTATTCGATGGCACGCAAATCCTTCCGGTAAATGATGTCCTCTTCCGCCACCCGATGGAAGCGGCCCAACTCCCGCAGGGGGAGGGTATGGCCGCTGGCTGACTGGATGGGGAGATCACCCAGACGAACGATGTCGGAGCGGGCCGCCAGGGGCACCTGCATGACGATCTTGATCGGCTCGTGACCCGCCTGTTCCTTGACGTCACCCATCGGCGCTGCGCCCAATGCCATGGAAAGATTCCGGTTGATGGCATCCACGGAGATACCGGCGCGGACCGCCTTTTCCGTATCCACGTCAAAGCGCCAGTAGTCAAAGGCCTCCCGCAGATAGTTGTCCACATCCACCAGGCTGGGGGCCTTCTGGAACACCGCGGTCATGTCGCGGGTAAATTGCCGGCGTACCTCCGGGGAGGGGCCATGGATCTCCGCGACCACCGACTGCAACACCGGCGGGCCAGGGGGCATCTCGACCACGGAAATCTTGGCGCCGGTCCCTTCCACCAGCTTGACCAGGGCCTCTCGGGCCTCCACGGCCAACTGATGGCTGGACCTCTTGCGCTGTTTCTTGTGCAGAAGCTGTACCTGCAGCTCCCCCTGCCAGGGATCGGAGCGCAGATAGTAGTGACGCACCATGCCGTTGAAGTCGAAGGGGCGCGCCGTGCCCGCGTACAACTGGATGGCGGTGATCTCGGGCTGGGTGGCGCGCAATTTATCCGCCATTCGGTGGGCAAGGTTGGCGGTCACCGGCAGCGCCGTACCCTCCGGCATATCGATCACGACCGAATATTCGGGCTTGTTGTCCAGGGGCAGCATCTTGACCGCCACCCACTTGAAATAGAAGAAGCTGAGGGTAAAGGCGAAGGTACCCCAGAGGATGAGCTTGAAAATAGCCCTCTTGGCCTTGCTCTCGATCAGGGGCACCAGCATGCGGCGGAAGAGCTTTTCGAGCTTTTCCGCTTCCTTGTGCTCACGCTTCTCGGCCGTCTCCAGGTAGTGCATGGAGGGCCGCAGCCACTTGGAGATGGCCAGATAGGGGGTGAAGACGAAGGCGGCGAAAAGGGAGATGAACATGGCCGCCGATCCCAGGGCGGGAATGGGCTGCATGTAGGGTCCCATCATGCCGGAGACGAAGCCCATGGGCAGCAGGGCGGCGATAACGGTGAAGGTGGCGAGGATAGTGGGGTTGCCGACCTCGGCCACGGCCTCGACGGCGATATCGTCGCCGGTATGACCCTCCTCCAGCCAGCGGCGGTAGATGTTCTCCACCACCACGATGGCGTCGTCCACCAGGATACCGATGGAAAAGATCAGGGCGAAGAGGCTCACCCGGTCGATGGTGTAGTCCCAGACCCAGGCGACGAAGATGGTCATCAGCAACACGACGGGGATGACCAACATGACGACGATGGCGGGGCGAAGGGCCCTGAAGGCGGCCCAGACCAGCAGGAAGACCCAGCCCGTGGCGATGAAGAGCTTGAGGATCAGTTCGCTGACCTTGTCGTCGGCCGTCTCGCCATAGTTGCGGGTAACGCTGACCTCGACATTGTTGGGAATGCGGTTCCCTTTGAGCTCCTCCACCCGCTCGATAATGGCGTTGGCCACGCTGACGCCGTTCGTCAATTCCTTCTTGGCCACGGCGATGGTGACCCCCGGCACACCGTCGGCCTTGATCTCATCACCGGCCGCTGGGCCGGTGTAGTAGGCCACGAGCTGGGTCGCGTCTTCGGGACCCTGGGTGACGATGGCGACATCGCGGACATAGACCGGCTGACCATGGTGGGTACCGACCACCAGACGGCTGATATCGTCCATTCCCTTGAGGAAGGAACCGGTGGTGACGGAGAAATGGGTGCCACTGGCCTCGACACCCCCGGCGTAGGTTTCCGCGTTGGCCGTCTGGATGGTCTGGGCGACCTGATCCAGGCTGATCTCGTAGCCCGCCAGTCGCTCGGGCTGGACGTCCACCGTCACCTGTTCGCGCCGGCCCCCGACCACGAAGGCGTTGGCGGTGTCCTTGACCTCCTTGAGGGCCTGGAGCACGTCATGGGCCAGGAGGCGTAACTGGCCATCGTCAACATCCGGGAGACCATCGCCATCCAGATCCTTGGACCAGAGGGTGAGGGTGACGATGGGCACGTCATCGATGCCCTTGCTCTTCACCAGCGGCGGCATGACCCCCGGCGGGATCTTGTCCATGTTCGACGCCAACTTGTCGTTGACCTTGACCAGGGAGGGGCCCATCTGCTCGCCGACGTCGAACTGGACGGTGACCATGCCACCGTTACGCTGGGAGGCGGAATAGACGTGCTTGACGCCCGGGATCTCGCTCATGATCCGCTCCAGCGGCTGCATGGCGAGGTTGGAGACCTGTTGGGCCGATGCGCCCGGGTATTGCACCATGATGTCGATCATGGGCACCGAGATCTGGGGATCTTCCTGGCGGGGGGTCATGACCAGACCCAGGAGGCCCATCATGAGCATGGCGACGTAAAAGAGGGGCGACAGGGGGGAGCGGAGGAAAAACCGAGCCGTGCGTCCTGCAATGCCAAGACTCTCGTCGGTGAATCGGCGGGTTCCCCCGGCGTTGGTCAGGGTCTCATCGTGATTCATGGCTTAGCTACACCATTGAGATCTGGCCGAGGGGCACCCTGGCGGGATGGGGTGGGATACCCCCGGCGGAAAGGCATACGCCGGCTCGAACCGGCGCACGCTTTTAGGGTAGGTCTTGACGGCCCGGAGCCTCAGCGTCCGGGACTGCTGGGACCGCTTGACCAGCCCGCGGCGACGCCGGGAGGGGGATCGTTCATGACACGTTCACCGGGACGCAAGCCACTGAGCACGCTTACCATGCCATCCGGCAGGCGTTCGCCGAGGCGAACCAGGCGCAGGTGGGGGCGACCCTGATCATCGAGGACATAGACCCCGGGCAAGCTCCCGTTGTAACGGATAGCCGAGGCGGGAATGACGGGGTTGCCACGCTCCTGCGTGCTGAAATCGGGCACCATCACCCGGACGTACATACCCGGCTCGGCGATACCCTGGGGCAGATCCAGCTTGACCTTGACCGTGTGACGCTGGGGATCCGCCATGGGGAAGATCTGGGCGACTCGCACCGGGACACGTTCGTGCGTGACGTCCAGCTCGGCGTTGATCATCATGCCCTCGCGCAAGCCCGGCCGCAGGCGGGCGGGAACGTCGATGTCCACCTGCAGATACTCGACGTCGGCGAAGGTGAGCAGGGGCTGGCCCGGCTGCATGGTGTCGCCGACCTCGATATTCTTGCGCACGATGACGCCGTCGAAGGGCGCGATGCTGCGTGCATCGCGCAGTTTGGAATCCAGGGCCTGGATTTCCGCCTGCAAGGCCATGAGAGCGCTGCGGGCCTGTTCGATCTGGGTTCCGGAGGCATAGAGATCGGCGGTCAGTTCCGCCCCCTCGGAGCGCTCGCCCATGAAGCTCTCCATCGGGCGGGTGAACATCTGGTCAAAGAGATTGGGAACGGCCATGCCCCCCGGCGGGGTTTTGGAACGTGGGGAATAAATCTCACGGCTGTATTGCATGCCGGCGTTGCGCAATTGCGCGTCGGCGGAGGCCATCTGAGCCAGGATCGCGCGGCGCTTGGCCAAGAGTTCGGAATCGTCCAGCGCCACCAGGAGGTCGCCTTTCTTGAATTTGTCGCCCTCGATACCGGCCAGGTAGGTGACCCGGCCTGGCAACTGCGCGGCGAGGGTGACTTCCTTGTAGGGGATGACGGTACCACCGATGGACAGGGTGGGTGCCCCCTCCGACTGACGAACCACGAAATCGCCAGTGGGGTATGGGGCCTGGGAACCGGCGTAAGGCGCGGGCTGGGAACCGGCGTAAGGCGCGGGCTGGGCAAAGGCCACGGCGGAGGCCATCGCCATCCAGGTCACCGACAACAACCCCCTCATCAATGGGTTAACCTTAAGCTTAGCCATGCGATATTCAACCTATTAAAGCGGGTACAGCAAGCGATGGGCGTACCTTCGGCGAACGCCATGAATCTCGTCGAGGGTCTCACCGGAAGTCCCTAGACTCAGGAGCAGGATGCGCTTCCCCGAGCGGAGACTTGTCAGTTTTTCAATGGCTGGGTCAGCGGACATTATGCCTGAATTTTCCGCAGGCTTCAACACCCGATCTCCATTATTACAGTTAAATCAGGCGTCTAATGTCGTGGGAGCGACGGAGCGTGGCGGTGACCGCACTTTGATTGGCTTCCCCCGCCCCCTGGGTTTAACATCCTATGAAATATCAATCGAGAGGAATTACTCCCATGTCATCCGCCTTGGATACCGTCGACCAGCGACTGAAGAACCTCGAGGGCCACCTCGCCCAGGAGAATCCGGTACTGCTCAGTACCGTGCAGAGCTTCCGCGCCCTGGACAAGGTCGCTCATGCCATGGGCCTGCTTGCCCCGGACCAGTCCTACGCCACCCAGATCCCCTGGTGGCCCCTGATCGCGGTACTAGGCACCTTCTCGGCGGGGAAATCAACCTTCATCAATCATTTTCTCGGCTACAAAATCCAGCGCAGCGGCAATCAGGCGGTCGACGACCGCTTCACCGTCATCTGCTACGCCCGCGAAGCCACCCCCCACGCCCTGCCAGGCATCGCGCTGGACTCGGACCCACGCTTCCCCCTCTATAACATCTCGCGGGACATCGAACTGGCCGCGGCGGGTGAAGGGAAACGCATCGACACCTACCTGCAACTCAAGACCTGCCCCAGCGAGGCCCTGCGCGGCAAGATCCTCATCGACTCTCCCGGCTTTGACGCCGACGCCCAGCGCACCGCCACCCTCCGCATCACCGACCACATCATCGATCTCTCCGACCTGGTGCTGGTCTTCTTCGATGCCCGTCACCCGGAACCCGGGGCCATGCGCGATACCCTCAAGCACCTGGTCGCGGATACCATCGGCCGGCCGGACGCCGGCAAATTCCTCTACGTCCTCAACCAAATGGATACCACGGCCCGGGAGGACAACCCCGAGGACGTGGTGGCGGCGTGGCAACGCGCCCTAGGCGAGGAGGGGCTTACCGCCGGCCGCTTCTACACCATATACAATCCCGATGCCGCCGTGCCCATCGAGGACGAAGGAAAACGCAAACGCTTCGAGACCAAGCGGGACCTTGACCTCGGGGAGATCCATGGCCGAATGCAAGAGGTCGAGATCGAGCGCGCTTACCGCATCGTCGGCGCCCTCGACAAAACCGCCAAGGACATCGCCGAGAAGGCCGTGCCTTTCCTGACCCAGGCCCTGAAGCGCTGGCGCCTGCGCACCCTCTGGGGTGACGGCATCGCCCTGGGACTGCTGTTCATCCTTTCCCTGGCCGGCACCATCAATATCGGCTATTGGTCCGAACCCTCTTCCCAGCCGGGTTGGGTCGCCACGCTGATCAGCCTGTCGCTGGACTTGGTCTTCTTCGCCCTCCTGGCGGCCATCGCCACCGCCATCCATTTCGGCATCCGCCGACTGGCCGCCCTCAGCCTGGCCAAATCCCTCCGCGCCGAGGCCGCGGCCCTGGGGATACGGGGTGACCTCATGGCCGCCTTCGAGCGCAATATCCGGCCCTGGCGCACCCTCCTCACGGTCACGCCGTCCGGCTGGACGGGGGCGGCCAAACGGCGTCTCGCCCAGATCCGCGAAGAGGCGAACACCTATGTCCAGACCCTGAATGACCGCTTCACCAACCCCTCCGGGGACACCGCCGCGGGATCACGGGACCCGGGCGCGACGGGGACCGCCGCCGCCGAGCCGCCCACCCCGCCGATCGCGGCCAGCAACTGACCCGGAAATCACCCTCCGGAGGCCCCATGTCCGACCCCCTCACCATCGCCATCCCCCAGGTCCAGGTGCCGAGCCACCCGAGCTGGCCTCCGCTCACCCCAGCGGAGCAGGGGGAACTGAAGGCGCGCATCAAATCCCTGCTGGAGGCGCGGGATGCCGTCCTGGTCGCTCATTACTATACGGATGGCGACCTGCAGGAACTGGCGGAGGAGACGGGCGGCTATGTCGCCGACTCCTTGGAGATGGCGCGCTTCGGTAGCGAGAGCCCCGCCAGTACCCTGGTGGTCTGCGGGGTGCGGTTCATGGGGGAGACCGCCAAGATCCTCAATCCGGAAAAGCGCGTCCTCATGCCGGATCTGGCGGCTACCTGCTCCCTGGACGAGAGTTGTCCGGCGGACCTGTTCGGGGCCTTCCGCGACCAGCACCCGGATCACGTCGCCGTGGTCTATGCCAACACCTCGGCGGCGGTCAAGGCCCGTTCCGACTGGGTGGTGACCTCCAGCATCGCCCTGCCGGTGGTCGAATACCTCCATGCCCAGGGTCGCAAGATCCTCTGGGCCCCGGACAAACACCTGGGCCATTACGTGGAGCGGGTGACGGGAGCGGAGATGCTGCTCTGGCCCGGTGCCTGCGTGGTCCACGAGGAATTCAAGGGCTTTGCCCTCGACCGCCTCCGCCGCCTGCATCCCCAGGCCGCCGTCCTCGTCCACCCCGAATCACCCGACGAGGTGGTCGACCAGGCCGATGTGGTCGGCTCCACGACCCAACTCATCAAGGCGGTGTTAGAGATGCCCAACCCGGAATTCATCGTCGCCACGGATGAGGGGATTTTCTGGAAGATGCACCAGCTTGCCCCGGACAAAAAGCTCATCGCCGCCCCCACCGCCGGCGTCGGCGCCACCTGCGAGAGCTGTGCCCACTGCCCCTGGATGGCCATGAATGCCTTGCAGAACCTGGAACAGGCCCTGCTACGCGGCGCGCCGGAAATCTACATCGACCCCGCTATCCGCGCTCGCGCCCGCCTGCCCATCCAGCGCATGCTGGATTTCGCCCGGGAACGTGGCATCGGGGGCCGCAAGTCTCTACCGGTTGCCGTCGCCCCAGGATAGGAAGCCTCTTGGTCGCCCTTGCGGCGTCTCGACCCTGGCCTGCGGGGCGAAACCGTCGGACCCAAGTGAGGTATCGTCAAGCCCCCCGTATCCGTGATGCCTGGGTTAAGGCTGTATTGATTTACTTCAAGACTTGTTACCTTTTGAAGTGGCAAAGAGACTTCTGATCACTTAAGATCCCGTCAAACCAATTAGAAGAAAGGCCCGAGAGGGGTTCCGTCGGGCTCATGGCGTCCACGCCGCGCCACCCGATCACTTACCACCATCTACAGAGGATATCCATGGCCAAGAACGAGGGCACCTCCCGCAAAAAAATTGTCATCGTCTTCCTGATCATCTTCGCGGCGGGTGTCGTCTTCGCCGGCCTGTTCAACGTCGGACTGGCCTACACCAACACCACCGAATTCTGCACCTCCTGCCATACCATGCAGATCCCCTTCGGCGAACTCAAGGAGAGGCCCCACTGGCAGAACCCCTCGGGCGTCCACGCCGGCTGCGCTGATTGCCATGTGCCCAAAGAATTTTTCCCCAAGATG
>SBFV01000015.1 GCA_006227775.1 Gammaproteobacteria bacterium
GGGGCACCCTTTCGTTGAAATACCAGGAGGGCCAGCATCCGCTAACAAGTCGCTCCACCGGACCACTGCTCCGCTACCGCTCCGCAGTGACCGGTGAGCTTGGTCGTTATGCATGCAGCGAGGCCGATGCATGAATTGGCTTAAGAAGAAGTTTCTTGACGGTGCGCGCGAAGGAAGGGGTGACGAGAAGGCGCATCAGCCGAACTGATATTCGCCGGTCGCTTCTTCCTGGTCAGCGACGAGGATTTCGCGGATGACCGAGAAAGGCAAGTCCGGGTTCTCCTCAGCGATTTTGCCGATGCGTGACCAGTATTCAATCTGCATGGGCACAGTGCGGTGCTGCACCAAGGCATGATGCCTGGCCTCAACCACAATGGCTTCGGAAAGCCTGACGTTAACAGCCATGAGAGTCTCCTCCTATTACCCATCCTGACCAATGAGGTCAGCTACAGCCAGAAACCAGCCCCCACGATTGAAATGCGCTAGCAAATATGTTGCACCCACATCCAGGAGCGGAATCGCATCGGCCAAGACATCCCCCCGCCGTTTCCCGGAGATAGGTTCAGCGGGCATCACAAGCCTTCTCCATAGGCCCCCCTAACCCGCCTCCTTCAGCAGCGCCATCATCTCCTCCACGCCCATGCGGGCCGCCATCTCGGCGCCTTCCAGCAGGGAGTCGGCCAGGTCGCGCTTGTGGCGGTGCAGATCCAGGATCATGTCCTCGATGGTATTGCGGGCCACCAGGCGGTAGATGGTCACCGGGCGCTGCTGGCCGATACGGTGGGCGCGGTCGGAGGCTTGGTCCTCCACGGCCGGGTTCCACCAGGGATCGAGGTGGATGACGTAGTCGGCGGCGGTGAGGTTAAGACCGGCGCCGCCGGCCTTGAGGCTGATCAGGAACAGATCGCCGCGGCCGGCCTGGAAGGCGGCCACCGCCTCCTGGCGGCGCTTCACCGGCGTAGAGCCGTCGAGGTACTGATAGGGGACCTTTTCGCCATCCAGCCATTCCCGTACTAGGGCCAGGTGATCGACGAACTGGCTGAAGACCAGGGCCTTGTGCCGGTTCTCTCGCAGCTCCTGGACGATCTCGGCGAAGGCCTGAAGCTTGGCGCTGGCGATGGGGCTGCCCGGCACCACCAGTTTGGGGTTACAGCAGGCGCGGCGCAGGCGCATGATCTCCGCCAGGACCTGGAAGCGCACGTCCCCCGGCCCCTGGCCGCCGACCTCGCTGATACGTTCCAGGGCGGAGCGGCGCAGGGCCTCGTAGAAGAGGCGCTCCTCCTCGCTCAGCTCCACGTGCAAGGTGATCTCGGTGCGCTCCGGCAGTTCGGCCAGCACCTCGCTCTTCAAGCGCCGCAGGATGAAGGGGCGGATCAGGCGCTTGAGCTGGTTGCCGGCGGCCTTGTCCCTGCGCATCTCGATGGGGATGGCGAAGCGGTGGTTGAAGTGCTCCAGGCTGCCCAGCAGGCCCGGATTGATGAAGCGGAACAGGTTCCACAGCTCCCCCAGGTGGTTCTCGATGGGGGTGCCGGTGGTGATGAGGCGAAAGTCCCCTCGCAGGTCCATCACCGCCTTGGAGCGCTTGGTCTGAGCGTTCTTGAAGGCCTGGGCCTCGTCGGCGACGATGGTGTGCCACTGGACCTTGGTCAGGGCCTCGGACTCGGTCCACAGCAGGCCATAGGTGCAGATTACCAGATCAAAGGGGCCCAGCCCTTCCAGCCGGGCCGCCCGGTCGCCGGGGCCGAAGAGGCCGGCGTTGAGGGTCGGAGCGAAGCGCCCGGCCTCCTCCACCCAATTGGCGCAGACCGACGTCGGCGCCAGCACCAGGGCCGGGCCCTCGGCGGCGCGGCTCAGCAGCAGGGCCAGGGTCTGCACCGTCTTGCCCAGACCCATGTCGTCCGCCAGACAGGCCCCGGCGCCCCAGTGGGCCAGGCGCGCCAGCCAGCGGTAACCCTCGACCTGATAGTCGCGCAGCTCGGCCTGGAGGGTGCCGGGGATCACCGGCACCAGGTCCTGTGCCTCCCGCAGGCGGTGGAGGCGCTCCTCCCAGGCCGGGTCGGACCGGACCTCCAGGCCGTCTAGGGCCTCGTCGAGGAGGCCGGCGGCCAGGGGATGGATGCGGCCCTTGTCCTGGAGGGCGCGGATGGCATCCAGACGCTTGCGCAACTCCTGGCTCAGGGCCAGGAATTCGTCCTCACCCAGCTTGATGAAGCGGCCCGGAGATGCGCTCAGCAGATCGATCAGACGGGCCATGTCCATCACCCGCCCATCGTCCAGGGTCAGCTCGCCGGTGACGGCGAACCAGTCCCGCTGACTGGTGACGTTGAGCTTAATGGCCTCCAGGCCACGCTTGGCGAGCAGACGCATGGCCTTGCCCTGGGGCCATTCCAGAACCACCGCCTCGCTCAACCCTTGCAGGGCATCCAAGGTCTCCAGGGCCTGTTCCGGATCATCCAAGGGCCATTCCCAGAACTCCGGGTCCAGGGCCGGGCAGGCGGTGAACAGTTCCACCGCCGCCGCCCGCTCCGCCTTGAGATCGCGCCGGGCATGAACGCGCCGGCCCTCGATCTCGCTGAAGATGGAGGCCCCTCCCTCACCCGGATGAGCGCTGGGACCCTTTTCGCCCAGGGGCCGCACCCGGCAGGTGATGCGCAGGC
>SBFV01000225.1 GCA_006227775.1 Gammaproteobacteria bacterium
GGGGGCTCGGCACCGGCGCCGGCGATCCAGTCCTTGGCCTCCGCTTCGGGGACGCTGTCCTTGGCGGGGGCCGGCTCCTGGCTGGCGGGGCGGTAGAGACGCAGCCCGGCGCCGGGTCCGTCGAGGGCGGCGAGGACCGGCTTGTCATGACCGTAGAAGTCCTCGCGGAAGCTGACCCTGCCACGCTCGTCCGCTTCCGCCGTCCAGTAGGAAAGGATGACCGGCAGAGGCTCCTTGAGGCGGACGGAGGACCGCTTCTTGGATTCGAAGACGGACGCGAACTTGTCCGGGTTCCACTTGGGGTCGTTGAGCACCAACTCCGCGAGCTCGACGGGCTTGTCCACCCGGACGCAGCCGGAGCTGAGGGTGCGGTTGGTGCGGGCGAAGAGCTGGCGGTCGGACGTATCGTGGAGATAGACCGAGTGCCGGTTGGGGAACATGAATTTGACCTGGCCGAGGGCGTTCTTGGGCCCCGGGGGCTGACGGAAGGTGTAGGGCAGGTTGTTGGGGGCGACGCTCCAGTCCACCGCCTCGGGCTCGACCTTGTTTCCGGCGCGGTCGATGATCTCCAGGCCCTTCTTGCGCACGGCGTTGGGGTCCTTGCGCGCCTTGGGCACCACGTCCTCCTTGAGGATGGTGGGGGGCACGGTCCAGGTGGGGTTGAATTCCAGGTATTCGATCCGGTCGCGGAAGATGGGGGTGGGCCGGTCCGGGCGGCCGACGATCGCCTTGGCGTTCCAGACCTCCTGGCCATCGCGGTAGAGCTCGACGCGCTGGGCGGGGATATCGACCAGCAGGTAGTCGTTGGGCAGCTTGTCGCTGACCCAGCGCATCCGCTCCAGATTGACCCGGATCTGATCGACCCGCTCGGTGGCGCTGACGTTCATGGCGGCCAGGGTGGCGGGACCAATGCGGCCGTCCACCTCCAGGTTGTGACGTTCCTGAAAGTGGCGCACGGCCTTTTGCAGTTCGGGACCATAAGCGTTACCGCTGACGTGGGTGGGGCCCTGGTAATCTCCCGTGATACGGAGCCGCTCGCGGATCAGGGGGACGCGGTCGTCGTGGGCGCCGGGCTCCAGCTTGGGGCCGGCGGGGATGGTGGGCCAGCCACCGGCGGCGGCCAGGGCACGGTAATGGGACAAGCCATCCTTGAGACGGGTATAGAAGGCCGGTTCCTCGCGCAGGGTAGCGACGGTGTTCTTGAGGTTGGGGGCGGCCAGGGCCCGCCCCAGGTCCGCGACTAAGGCCGCGCCCTTGGGGCCCTCGTCATGGTTCCAGTTTTTGTCGATGGCGCGGGGATCGACCTTGCCGAAGCGGGAATGGTGGATGAGCCGCAGCAGGCCGTCGCTGAGGAGGATCTCGGCCTGGACCCGTTCCTCACCCTGGAGGGAGGCGGGATCACCCGAGGGCAGGATTTTGGCGATTTCCGGCAGATGGAAGTCGACGGGACGCAGACCATAGTCGCTGCTATGCTCGGCCAGGGACTTGAAATCAGCGACTTGCCCGGGTGTTAGCCAGGCGAGGGCGTAACCACGGCTGGCATAGGCCTCATCGATCAGTGGGGGGGAGGCGATGCGGACCCCCGCCAGGGTCGGCTTGGCCGTTTCCTGCAGGGCGGCGAGACGTTGGCGGAGCAGCTCGTCCGCCAGGACCTGGGAGGGAAACAGCAAGGCCGCCAGGAGGAGAGCCGGGGTCAGGGTCAGGATGCCGAGCCACGGCCGGGTCGGGAGCCATCTCCTGGCCTCCGCCTGGACGCGCGAACGCTGTTCAAACCCAGCAACGGCCGGTCCGCGGATGTCGAGTGAATTGCAAAGCCGCATCGTCATACGCCTCTGATGAGTTCCGTTCCTGATAGCAAGGGGAAACGGATTGGGTTCTTGAGCATCGCATCGCCCATTGGACAGTGGATCATTCTAGTCGTTACCAGGCCCATTTGTCAGCAAAAAGGCGACGTTGCCCAGATGCGACAGCCAGGAGCGAGTCAAGCCGGGCGGACGCGACTGACTGGATACAAGCATCTAATTTCATTATTGATTGATTCATGGAATCGCGCCAGGAAAACCCCTCCGGGAAACCTCCGCTATCCTGAAGGCGTCACCGGACACAGCGATTGTCGCTAAATTGATACGCCGATGCGCCGCCCTCAGGCGGGGAATACCCCGGTGGAGAGATAGCGGTCGCCCCGATCGCAGACAATGGCAACGATGACGGCATCGGTGACTTCCGCCGAAAGACGCAAGGCGACGGCGACGGCACCGCCCGAGGAGATACCGCAGAAGATACCCTCCCGCTCGGCCAGGGCGCGGGTGGTGGCCTCGGCCTCTTCCTGGGTGACGTCGAGGATGCGGTCGACGCGGGTCGGTTCGTAGATCTTGGGCAGATAGGCCGCGGGCCAGCGGCGGATGCCGGGGATCTTGGCGCCGTCCGTGGGCTGGACGCCGACGATCTGGATGGCGGGGTTCCGCTCCTTGAGGTAACGGCCGGTGCCCATGATGGTACCGGTGGTACCCATGGAGCTGACGAAGTGGCTGACCTGCCCTTCCGTGTCGCGCCAGATCTCCGGGCCGGTGGACTCGTAATGGGCGCGGGGATTGTCCGGGTTGGAGAACTGGTCGAGGATACGACCCTCGCCGCGGCCTTCCATGGCGCGGGCCAGGTCGATGGCGGCCTCCATGCTGCCTTCGGCGGGGGTGAGGGTGATCTCGGCGCCATAGCTACGCATCAGGGCGCGGCGCTCCAGGCTCATGTTCTCCGGCATGATGAGGATCATGCGATAGCCCTTGATGGCCGCCGCCATCGCCAGGGCGATCCCGGTATTGCCACTGGTGGCCTCGATGAGGGTATCGCCGGGACGGATCTCACCCCGCTCCTCCGCCCGCCGGATCATGGACAGGGCCGGACGATCCTTCACGGAGCCCGCCGGGTTGTTGCCCTCCAGTTTGACCAGGATATGGTTGGTGGTCGCTCCGGGGAGGCGCTGGAGACGGACCAGGGGGGTGTTACCGACAAAGTCTTCGATGGTGGGGTAGGTCATGGGCGGACGGCACCGGGAAAGGTCTGGCTGCGGGGGATCATGATGGAGATTGTGCCTCAAGCGAGGGGAGGCGACCAAGCTGATGGCGCTCGGGCGCGTCCAACATCTCCGCTACCGCGCCTCACACCGGCAGCCAGGGACTGGGCCGGTCCTGTTCGGCCAGGGTCAGGCGCTCGGCAAGGCTGGCAGCCACGTCCAGCATGGCCTGACGTGCCAGGTCGGGGTGGTTGTTCTTTTCGCTCAGGTGGGCCAGTAAGAGGCGGGTAAGCCGGTGGTGGGGTAACTGGTCGACCAGCTCCGCCGCCTGATGGTTGGCCAGATGGCCGAAGTTACCACCCACCCGGGCGCGCAGAAAAGGGGGATAGGGGCCGCGCCGAAGCATGTCGGCATCGTGATTGCACTCCAGCATCAGGGCGTCGCATTCGCGCAGTCGGTCGCGGATGTGCCGGGTGACGTGACCGCTGTCGGTCAGCAGGCCAAGCCGACGGCCGTCGTATTCGAGGACGTAGTGACAGGGTTCCCGGGCGTCGTGGGGGATGGGGAAGGGTTCCACCCGGATATCACCGATCCGAAATCCAGGCCCCTGGCCGGAGATGAGGTGGAGTCCCGGAACCGCGGGGTCGACGGCATGGCCCCAGGTGCCGGTGGTGGCCCACACCGGGATGCCATGGCGGCGGGCCAGGGCGGCAACGCCGCGGAGGTGGTCGCCGTGCTCATGGGTGACCAGGATGCCCCGCAGGTGGGCGGCGCCGACCCCGAGGAGGCCAAGGCGTCGCTCGATCTCGCCGATGCCAAAACCGCAATCCACCAGCAGGCGGGTGGCGCCCCCCTCGATCAGGAGGGCGTTGCCGCGACTGCCGCTACCGAGGGTAGCGAAGCGCATGCCCCGCCCGGGGTCAGGGATCTCTGGCCCAGGCAGACCCAGGCGCGCCCCCGGTCCGCGCACCGACATGGATGCCCGGGGGCTAGCGCAACTGTTCCTTGACCAGATTGAGGATGTTGAGGGCGGTGGGGGAGGTGTCGGGCTTGCCGGCCTGGTCGCGCACCGTGACCCGGGTTTCCTTGCCGCTACTGGTGAGGGCGACCTGGTACTGAGTGACGGTGTCGACCTTGTCGTCGCGCCAGAAGGCCATCTTGGAGAAGAAACCTTTCTTCTTTTTGTCGGCCTTGGAGGGATCATCGTACCGGACGTAGTAGATGCCCTGGGTCATGTCACGGTCCTCCACCGCGAAGCCACTGCGGTCAAGGGCACCGCCCACCAGACGCCAGGCATTGCGCATCTCGTCGTCGATGACCAGGACGCTGCCCCCCGCCTCCAGCCGTGACTTGGCCATGGCCGGGGCGCCGGTGGTCGCGCTGCTCGGGGCACCGCCCTCGGCGACCACCCGCTTGGCGCGCTCGGCGGTGACACCCAGGTACATCATGATGGCGCGCAGCATGGCCGCCTCCTTGTCGGGATCGGATGGGGCCGGCTGCCACATGGCGGTGGCCTCCTCGCCCACGGTGTTGCGCAGCAACTGTTCCTCCATGGCGCGGTGGGTCAGGAAAACGTCGGTGGTGCCGGGCTTGGGACCCGGTTCCAGCCGCAGGCGAAACTGGTCGCGGGTGCCCGTGGAGTAGACGCTGTCGAGGGCCTTGCGGAACAGGTTGGTGATGGGATCGCTCTTGATCTGGGCGCGGTTCTCGATCCAGTCGGTGACCATGACCCCGGTGGTGGGGTTCTTTTCCGCCAGCATGATGCCCCGTTCGCGCCAGAAGCCCTCCAGACGCGGCCAGAGAGCTTGAGGCTTGGCGTTGACCTGGATCCAGCGACGCTCCCCTTCGCGGTGATAGGTGATGTCCTTGACCTCCGGCAGCACATCACCGGTCTGGGCGATCTGGCGTTTCTGCTGACGCTCGCCGACATACTCGGAATAGGTGGCTGAGCCGCCCACATCCGGCACGTCCATGGCGTCGTCGAACTGACCGGAGACCAGATCCGGCGGCAATTCCAGATTCTCGCCCGCCTCGCGTTGCTTCTTGTAGGCCAGGCTGTGATCCGGCAGGTACTCATCAACGCTGAAACTGCTGCAGGCCGCGAGCAAGGTCAGGATCGGCAGGAGGGCGGCGAGGGTGAGGGTGCGGATAGGCATAGGGCGGCTGCTGGAGGTGGGAGGCTGGAGCTGGTGTTAGGGGATGCTTGATGCGGTCCGTCGGGGGCTGAAAATGGCGTCAGGGGATGGCAACTTCTGGATGGCGGGGCCGACCCGAGGATGGGAGACCCCCGCCGTCCACCGGAGATTCAGTCGATACCAGCCTGGCGCATGGCCTCGCGTACCTGGGGCTGGACCGCCGCCGAGAGCCAGGTCAAGGGCAGGCGGATGCCATGCGGGCAGAGACCCATCTCGGCGACCGCCCATTTGACGGGAATGGGATTGGATTCCACGAACAGCTTGTGGTGCAGGCCATCCAGTCGGACATTGATGGCACGGGCCTCGTCGGTGATTCCGGCCAGGGCCGCGGCGCACATGGCGTGCATGAGTCGGGGAGCCACGTTGGCGGTGACCGAGATGACGCCATTGCCACCCTGGAGCATGAAGTCGCAGGCGGTGGCATCGTCGCCGCTGAACAGCAGGAAGCCGGGGCGGCACTGGGCGCGCAGGAGGGCGACCCGGCTCAGGTCGCCGGTCGCTTCCTTGATGCCAATGATGTTGGGGATCAGGGACAGACGCGCCGCCGTGGCCGGCTGCATGTCGCAGGCGGTGCGACCAGGCACGTTATAGAGGATCTGCGGAATGTCCACCGCCTCCGCCACCGCCTTGTGATGGAGATAGAGGCCCTCCTGAGTCGGCTTGTTGTAATAAGGCGTGACCAGCAAGGCAGCGTCGGCGCCGGCGGCGCGGGCGCAATGGGTGAGGTGAATGGCCTCGGTGGTGGAGTTGGCCCCGGTTCCGGCGATGACCGGGACCCGACCACCGGCGAATTCCACCACCTGGGCGATGACCCGGCAGTGCTCCTCTGCGTCAAGCGTGGCGGACTCGCCGGTGGTGCCGACGGCGACGATCGCATCCGTGCCTTCGGCGATATGAAAGTCCACGAGGCGCCGTAAGGCCAGGTCGTCAACGCGGCCGTCCTCGTGCATGGGGGTGATGAGGGCAACGATACTGCCGCTGAACATGGTCTTTACTCCCGACCGCGTCAAAATTTCGGATATTATCCAGGCAAATCCCGCGAAAACAAGCCGAGCGATTCAAGGCCGGCGAACGGGCATGCTACACTCCCGGGGAAAGGGTGGCGGATGTGGCGGGCCGGAACCCGGCCCTTGGCCCACCTGGCCGCCACGGAACCTCCCGAGACACTGCCCCCTCGCCAGCTACCCTTATTCCTGACGACGAGCACGCCATGACCGCCCCTACCAAGAAGACCTATCTCGTCATTTCCGCCCTGGGCGAGGATCGCCCGGGCATCGTCAACCGCCTTTCCAAGGTCTTGCTGGATCAGGGCTGTAACATCGAAGACAGCCGTATGACGGTCCTGGGGGGCGAGTTCGCCATGATGCTCCTGGTGGAGGGTAAGTGGAACACCCTGGCCAAGGTGGAGAACGTCCTGCCCGAACTGGAGCGCCAACTGGGCATGACCATCATCTCCAAGCGGACCGGGGAACGGGCCACCGGCAAGAACCTGCTGCCTTACGGGGTGGACGTCGTCGCCATGGACCACCCGGGCATCGTCAACAACCTGGCGGAATTCTTCGCGGAACGTAACATCAACATCGAGGATATGTCCACCTCCTCCTATGCCGCGGCCCATACGGGCACACCCATGTTCTCGGTGCGTATGACGGTGGGCATCCCCGCCGATATCCATATCGCCGGCCTGCGGGAGGAGTTCATGGATTACTGCGACGATCTCAACCTGGATGCCGTGCTGGAGCCCCTCAAAGGCTGAAAGCCGATCGCCGCAAGCCGATAGGCTGGGGGGGCTGCCTGCCGTGATCCAATCGGCGATGCCTGCCACCCCCACCGCTTGAGATCGCGTCCACGTAACGATCGCCTCGCCTGCATCTAGCGCCTTTCTAAGGGAGAATGATTTCGATGACCCCAACCCCCGATCAGCCAATTGGCGACCTCGAATTGACCCTCACCGGCAACCGCCAGGCGCGACTGTCCGATTTCCGCGGCCGTCACCTGGTCCTGTACTTCTACCCCAAGGCCAGCACCCCGGGCTGCACCCAGGAGGGCCTGGACTTCCGTGACGCCTTCGCCGATTTCACCGCCCTCGATACCGCCATCCTCGGCGCCTCCCGCGACGGGCTCAAGGCCCAGGAGAACTTCAAGGCCAAGCAGGGCTTTCCCTTCGACCTGGTGGCGGACACGGACGAGGCCCTGTGCCGCCTGTTCGATGTCATCAAGGTCAAGAAGATGTATGGCCGCGAATCCCTCGGGGTCGAGCGCAGCACCTTCCTCATCGACGCCCAGGGCGTCCTGCGTCGGGAGTGGCGCGGCGTCAAAGTCCCCGGCCACGTCCAGGAGGTTCTGGAGGCCGTGCGCGCCCTCGCCGCGGGGACCTGAGCCACCTACCTGACTCGTCAACCACCCGCAAGCCATAGCCACTCTTTACCCATCGCAAATCGATCCTTGGTCTTCCCCGGGTCGGGTGGCGTCTGGCGGGGGACGCCGTGGATACTTCCCTGTAGGCTTGA
>SBFV01000111.1 GCA_006227775.1 Gammaproteobacteria bacterium
GCGCTGCGCTGATAGAGCTGGCAGGACAGGCGCCCGTCCTGGACGAAGAATTGAAACAGGCAGTGGCAGGGCGCCAGGGCCATGCGGCCGCGGTGGACGTTTTCCTGGGGCGAAAAACCCTCCAGGGGGAGCGCGGCGGGGTTCCAGGCCGAAACCACCAGGCGCCGAGAGTCCGGCGTGGCGCGGATGGCAGCCATGACCTGGCTGATCTGGTCGATGACCGCTCCATTTGGGCCGGCCCAGCTGCGCCACTGGCGGCCATAGATCGGCCCCAGGTCCCCCTCGGCCGTTGCCCACTCGTCCCAGATGCTGACCCCGCGCGCCTGGAGCCAGCGGTTGTCGGTGGAGCCGCGCAAGAACCAGAGCAACTCATAAATGACGCTGCGCAGGTGGATCTTCTTGGTGGTGACCAGGGGAAACCCATCGGCCAGGTTAAAACGCAACTGACGACCGAAGACCGCCCGGGTGCCTACCCCGGTGCGGTCCGGTCGGTCCTGACCATGATCGATGACGTCCCTGAGGAGGGCGAGATATTCCCGCATCAGCCAAGCCTCACCTCAGCCGCCCGGCGCCGGCCGACGGGCGCCGCGCGCATCCCCCCTGCTCCCCAGCCCGGCGCCAAAGAACGATCAAGGAGCCCCATCCTGGCAACGCCGGCGCCAGCCATCAGTTGCGCGCCGGCGACAGCAGCAGGGAATGGCCCTGCATGGCCGCCGGCCTGGGCAGACCCATGAGTTGCAGCACCGTGGGCGCGATGCAGTCCAGACCGGCACCGATGCCGAGATTCCAGGGCACCGCGTCGATGACCAGGCAGGGTACGGGATAGAGGGTGTGCTGGGTATGGGGAGTCTGGGTGACCGGGTCCACCATCTCGTCGCAGTTGCCATGGTCGGCGGTGAGGATCACCGCGTAACCCGCGGCGACGGCCACATCCAGGACCCGGCCGACGTGGAGATCCAGGGCCTCCACCGCCGCAATGACCGCCTCCCGCACCGCCGTGTGGCCGACCATGTCGCCATTGGCGAAGTTGACGACGATGAAGGGATACTCCTTCTGCCCCAAGGCCGCGACCACGGCATCGGCGACCTCGGGGGCGCTCATCTCCGGCTTGAGGTCATAGGTGGCGACCTTGGGCGAGGGGATGAGGACCTGGTCCTCTCCCGGCCAGGGCTCCCCGCGGCCACCATTGAAGTAGAAGGTCACGTGGGGATACTTCTCGGTCTCGGCGCAATGGAACTGGCGCAGGCCGGCCTCGCTGAGGATCTGGCCCAGGGTGATGCCCGGCGCCTCGTGATGGAAGGCGAAGGGCAGGTCGAAGGTCTGGTCGTAGCGCATCATGCAGGTGACCTCCGCCCCCTGGAAACCACCCCGGTCGAAGTGGTTGAAATCCGGCTGGAAGAAGGGTCGGAGCATCTGCCGTGGCCGGTCCTTGCGGAAGTTGAAATGCAGGACGCAGTCCCCGTCCTGGATCAGGGCGCCGCCGGTGATGCGGGTAGGAAGGATGAACTCATCGTCCCGGCCCGCGGCCCAGGACTGCTCGATGGCATCCCGGGCCGAACCGGCCTGCTCCCCCCTGCCCTCCACCAGACAGCGCCAGGCCTTTTCGGTGCGTTCCCAGCGGTTGTCCCGGTCCATGGCGTAATAGCGGCCCGAGACGCTGGCGATGTGCCCGCCGGCGGCGGCCAGGGCCTGCTCCACCTCCGGCAGATAACCCAGGGCGGAACGGGGCGGGGTATCCCGGCCATCGGTGAAGAGGTGCAGCGCGGGGGTGGCGCCCTGCTGGCGGCACAACTCCGCCAAGGCGACCAGATGGTTCAGGTGACTGTGGACGCCCCCGTCGGAGACCAGCCCCAGCAGGTGCAGGGGCCGGCCCTTGGCCGCGGCCCGGCGGGCGGCGGCGACCAGGGCTTCGTTACGGAAAAAGGAACCATCGGCAATGGCGTCATCGATCAGTACCAGGTCCTGGCGGATAACGCAGCCGGAGCCCAGGGTGATGTGCCCGACCTCGGAATTGCCCATCTGGCCGTCGGGCAGGCCCACCGCCCGACCGGAGGCCTGCAGGGTGGTATGGGGGTTGAGAGCGAAATAGCGGTCGAGATGGGGCGTACGCGCCAGGGCCACGGCATTGTTCGCCTTGGCGGGATTGACGCCGAAGCCATCCAGGATGACGAGCAGGACGGGACGGCGGGGGACGGGGGGCCAGTCGGCCATTACCAGAACTCCGGTCGTTGAAGGGGTCGGCGGGCAAGCTATCGCCACCGCCGTAATGGTGGGATTTTATACCCCTTCGCTCCTCTATTTCCGGTTTTCCCGGTTCGGGGGGCTGAAAGCTCCCGCCATGAGGAAATTTTTAATTTTTTTCAACTGGATACCAAGAATAAGCCGGGCGGGTGCGGGCAAAATGGTAGTTTTCGCCACCCTCATTCTAGGCGACAATAGGCAAGGTCCTCGATCTCAGGCTCGCGCCCTGGCGGCGTGCGCCGGTCTTCGGCCCATAACGAGGACGCCTGACAATTGGCTGGCGATGGCGAAAAAACCCCTTGAATGAGATGTTAAGAGGAGGATGACATGAAAGCCGATCGGATCATCGCGTTCGTCATGGCGGGGGGCCAGGGTTCCCGGCTCCAGCCACTGACCACCGCCCGTTCCAAGCCCTCGGTACCTTTTGGCGCGCGCTACCGCATCGTCGATTTCGTGCTCAGCAACTTCGTCAACTCCAACATCCGCACCATCTATTTGTTGGTCCAGTACAAGTCCCAGTCCCTCATCGAGCACGTGCGCAAGTCCTGGACGATCTCGCCCCTGTTGCAGCAGCAGTTCGTCACCGTGGTCCCGCCGCAGATGATGAGCGGCGAGTACTGGTTCCAGGGCACCGCCGACGCCGTCCATCAGAACATCAACCTCATCGAGGAGCAGGCCCCGGACCTGGTAGCCGTCTTCGGCGCGGATCACATCTACCGGATGGATATCCGCCAGATGGTTGACTTCCACCTGGCCAACCGTGCCGACGTCTCCATCGCCGCCCTCCCGGTGCCCCTGCGCGATGCCCGGGGCTTCGGCGTCATCGCCACTGGCCCCGACGGCCGCATCGCGGCCTTCCAGGAGAAGCCGGCCAACCCCAGCCCCATGCCGGGTAATCCTGACCAGGCTTACGCCTCCATGGGCAACTACATCTTCTCCACCCAGATCCTCCTCGATGCCCTGGAAGAGGCCAAGCGCAACGGCGAGACCGATTTCGGCGGCCATGTCCTGCCGCGCTTGCTGCGGACCCACCGGCTTTTCGCCTACGACTTCGCCACCAACGAGATTCCGGGCATCAAGCCTTACGAGCAAAGGGTCTACTGGCGGGACGTGGGCACCCTCGACGCCTATTTCGACACCCATAAGGACGTTCTCGGCGCCGAGCCGGTCTTCGACATGTTCAACCCCCAGTGGCCCATTTACTCCAGCAGCTACCAGGGTCCGGTGGCGCGGGTCCTGGGTGGCGAACTGCGCAACACCCTCCTGGCGGCGGCGGTCATCACCCATGACGGATGCCGGATCGCCAACACCATCATCCGCCGCGAGGCCGTGATCGAGGAGGATGTGGAACTGGATGACTGCATCATCATGGACTACGTGCGGGTCTGTCGCGGCGCCCGCCTGCGGCGCGTCATCGTCGACCGGCACAACATCATCGCTCCCGGCGATCGCATCGGCTTCGACCCGGCGGCGGACGGCCAGCGCTTCACGGTCACGGAAGGCGGCGTCACCGTGGTCCCGGCCGGCCGGGTGGGCTATTTCGCCCGCGATCATCAAGGCACCCTGCGTCGCAGCTACTCCGAGTGACCAGCGGCCCCCTTCAGCCCCCGGCGGAGATCATCGCCCGCCATCTTGCCGACCACCAGCGGACCATCGCCGCCCTCGGGGACCTGGCGGGCGATCTCGAACGGATCGCCGGTCTCATGATCCAGGCCCTGGCCGGCGGTGGACGCATCTTCTGGCTTGGCAATGGCGGCAGTGCCGCGGACAGCCAGCACCTGGCTTCGGAGCTGGTCGGGCGCTTCGAGCGCGAGCGCCCGGGCCTGGCCGCCATCGCCCTGACCACGGACAGTTCCGCCCTCACCGCCATCGGCAACGACTACGGCTTCGACCAGGTCTTCGCCCGCCAGGTCGAGGCCCTGTGCCGGCCGGGGGATCTGGTCATCGGCATCAGCACCTCCGGCAACAGCCCCAATATCCTGCGTGCCCTGGAAAAGGCCCATGATCTGGGCATCGCCACCGCCGCCCTCACCGGCCGGGATGGTGGCCATCTCAAGGATCTGGCGGATGCCAGCCTGATCGCCCCGGCGGCCAATACCGCCCGGATTCAGGAGGCGCACCTCCTGGCCGGTCACATCCTCTGCGACCTGGTGGAGGCCCACTTCTCCGTGGCAGCCACCGCTCCCGGTCCGGTCACGGCCGCCCCCGTGTCACCGGTGCCCTTCGCCGCCGACCCTGCGCCCCCGCTCCCGGATGCCGCCGGTGCTCCCTCCCCGGATGGACTTGAGTCAGGATCAACTCCTCGGCGGGATTGCGCCCCGATGACCCCGGCGATGGCCTGAGGAAAGAGGGTGTTCGCGCATCCCGCAGCCGTCCTGGGGGCGGTCCGCTCCGGTTTCGGCGGTCGGCGGGTTCTGGTGGTCGGTGACCTGATGCTTGACCGCTATCTCTGGGGAGAGGTACGGCGCATCTCCCCCGAGGCCCCGGTGCCCGTGGTGTGCCTGGCGCGACGGACCCAGAGCGCCGGCGGCGCGGCCAACGTCGCCCGCAATCTCGCCGCCCTGGGGCTGAAGGTCCAGTTGGCCGGCCTCACCGGGGACGACGAGGGCCGCGCCGAGCTGCTTGCCGCCCTGGCCGCGGACGGCATCCAGACCCAGGCGATCATCCCGACCGAGGATCGGGCCACCACGATCAAAACCCGGGTCATCGGCAATCACCAGCAGATGCTACGCATCGACGAGGAAGCCAGTCACCCCTTGTCCGGGGAAGAGGAGGCCGATCTCTGGGCGGCCTGCTGGCCCCTGCTCGACGATATCAGCGTCCTGGTCCTCTCCGACTACGCCAAGGGGGTCCTGTCGCCGGCTTTCTGTCGCCGACTCCTCCAGGCCGCCCGGAGCGCGGGGGTTCCCGTACTCGTGGACCCCAAGGGCCAGGACTTCGGCAAGTACGCCGGAGCCAGCCTCATCACCCCCAACCGGGTCGAACTCGCCCTGGCCACGGGTCGGCCCCGGACGGACCTGAACGGCCTCCTGACCGCGGGGGAGGCCCTACGCCGGGAGCTGGACCTGGGCTTGCTGGCCCTGACCCTGAGCGAACTCGGTCTGGCGCTGCTGGACAACGCCGGCATCCGCCGCATCCCGGCCCTGGCCAAGGAAGTCTTCGATGTCTCGGGCGCCGGGGATACCGTCATCGCCACCTTCGCCGCCGGTCTGGCCGCCAAACTGGACCTCGGCGACACCGCCCACCTGGCCAACCTGGCCGCCGGCGTGGTGGTGGGCAAGGTGGGCACCATCCCCATCACCCGGGACGAACTCCTGGCCGCCATCCGCGGCGAGGCTGCCCTGGAGCAGGCCGCCAAGGTCCTCGACCGGGCAGCCGCCAGTGCCCGGGTGCAGGCCTGGCGGGCCGCCGGCGAGCGCGTCGTTTTCACCAATGGCTGTTTCGACCTGCTCCATGTCGGCCATGTCACCTATCTCGAGCGGGCCCGCCGGGAGGGGCACCGGCTGGTGGTGGGGCTCAACACCGACCGCTCGGTCCGTGCCCTCAAGGGCCCCCAGCGCCCCCTCATCGGCGAGGCTGACCGCGCCCGGGTCCTCGCTGCCCTGGCCGCGGTGGACGCGGTGGTCCTGTTCGACGAGGAGACCCCCCTCGACCTCATCCTGACCCTCCGCCCCGATGTCCTCGCCAAGGGCGCCGACTACACCGAGGCTACCGTCGTCGGCGCCGCCGAGGTCAAGTCCTGGGGCGGCCAGGTAGCGCTAATCCCCCTGATCGCGGACCGCAGCACCACGGGGATCATCCAGCGTCTGGGTACGGCGGAGCAACCCCAGGCCAATTCCTAGGCCGGTCCCGAGTCATCCGGACGGATGCTCTATTGCCGGGTTCGGATCAGCCCGCCTGATCCCTGGCCTGCACCTACCTAGGTAGGGCCATAGACCCGGCGATGCAGGTCGAACAGGGCGGCGAGATCGATGCAGTCCCCCTCTCCCGCCGTGGCGCCGGCCGAGTCGCCTGGCTCCCCCAGCCCCTCCACCACCCTTACCGCGCCACTGAAATCCTCCCCGCGGGTATAGGTGCTCAGGGTCACCAGCAAGGCACGCAGATCTGCCCTCAGGGCGGCACGGACGCCATTGGCCGAGTCCTCGATCGCCACGCAGGCCGCCGCGGGCAATCCCAGCCGGTCCAGGGCGTAATGGTAGATATCCGGGGCCGGCTTCTTGGCCGGGACCACGTCCCCCGCGGCGATGACCTCAAACCAGCCGGGCAGGTCGTGACCGCCCGCGCACTCCAGCAGGGTGGTGACATTCTCCGGCGTTGTGGTGGTAGCGACGGCGAGACGGATACCGGCGGCCCGGGCCTCGGTCAGGAGGCGCAGCACCCCTGGACGCAGGGGAATGGCGCCGGAGCGCAGCAGTGCCAGATAGTGGGCCGTCTTGCGCCGGTGGAGCGAGGCGACCAGATCCCCCAAGCCGGGCCGGGCCAGGAACTCGGGTCGCCACCCTTCGATGTAGTGCAGGATCCGTTCCTTGCCACCCGTCACCGCCAGGAGCTGACCATAGAGTTCCAGGTCCCATTCCCAGTCCAGTCCCGCTTCCCGGAAGGCAAGATTGAAGGCAGGACGGTGACCGTCCGCCTCCGTGTCCGCCAGAGTGCCATCAACGTCGAAAATCAGGGCCTGTAACGCTGCCATTATTTGCCTCCCCCTTGAAATCATGGAAAGCCTTGCTGTGACCCTTTATATAGTGCCTGCATCTCGGCAACGGAACCTTAACCCGCGACGCAGGCGACAAGAGCCAGAATCGCGTCACGCGGCGGAACCCAGCGAGCGGGCATGGAAGAAGCAATCAAGAAAACAAGAAGTCACAGATTCATTGAGGGAGCTCGGTTCAGGGGTCCCTCATGTCTGTCCGCGGAGGTCAATGTCGAAGATCTGGCACAGGGCATAGCCTAAGATCCCCAGCGGCTGCTCAGCCTGGGTTACCGCGAGGAACTTGGCGACAGCCAATGCCTGAAACGACAAGGTTAAGCGGTGAACACACCGCGGCGGGGCCAACGCTGGGGGAGTCAGAGGCTTCGCCGGGTATGCTCACCGAAAACTAACTACCAGGCTCCACGCGGTCAGTAATACCTTACTTACTAACATCCGCGGCCATCCCTGGCACGCCGCCTGGCAGCCGCAGGGGCCGTGTGGGGGGCCGGGAGATCCGGGCGCTCCTCCGGATACCCGGAGAAACGGCATCAGACTCCCGGCCCGGGAGGGGGCTTAGAACGTCTTGGTCCCGATCCACCAGAAAATGGCCGCCACCAGACCGCTGGCCGGGATGGTCAATACCCAGGCCATGACGATACGCCCTGCCAGGCCCCAGCGGACCGCGTACTTGCCGCGGGTGCTGCCGACGCCAAAGATGGAGCCGGTGATGGTGTGGGTGGTGGAGACCGGAATGC
>SBFV01000045.1 GCA_006227775.1 Gammaproteobacteria bacterium
AAAGGGAAGCCAGGGAGTTGGAGGGAATCCAGGCCTTGCGCCACTGGATGACATAGCCCTCGTCGTCGTAGTGGGAGGGTTTGATCAGCTCCAGCAGGAAGGTGCCGGGACGGGAACCGGCCGGGGCGGGGCCAGGGGCACTGGCCTCGTCATGCGCGCTGGCGCCGTCAGGGGCACTGGGCTGGTCACGTAGGGTTACATCGTCATGGGGAGTGGCCATGCCATGCGCGGTGGCTTTGCCATGCGCGATGGCCCCGTCATGGGCAAGGATGACGTCCTGGCTGAGGGTGACGTCACGGGTAAGGGTGGTTGGTGTGCCTGGCATGGGTGCCCCGGGTGAGGAGGATTCGGCAGGGTCCCGCGGGCACCATACCTTGGCCTGAGTGGTGAGGAATAAAGAGCGGTCACGGCGTGAGGAGGTAATGGGAGCGCCCCCGATAAGAGCTTTAAAAAGTCCATTTTCTAGTTCCCGATTTATGCCCTAGGGCGGCTCTCTCGATTCGGAAAACAATGAAGGTACAGTTGCTTGGCGTGATCGGTAGCCTAGGGAACCATTAGCCGTCCTACGTCAGTGGGTGCATGGCGCACCCCCATGTCCTTTAGCGTGAAGTCACGGGAAAGTCTTTCATTATCAGTGGGGTGGCGCACCGTCCCATGACAGTTAGCGCGGTTGGAAGAAGCGATGGCCATCGAAGGCCAGTGCCACGCCATCAGGGAAAATCTCCTCGACGAGGATACCACTCCGCGTGGTATCGCCCTGGCGCAATCTGCGGCCGTCGATGATGACCAGGCGCTTGGCAGGGTCGGCATCGTAGAGGTGCACGGTGAGGAGGAAGGACGGCAGCCGCTCCTGCACCTCTTTCGGCAGGCGGCTTTCCCGGAGCGGAACCTCCTGCCGAGTGCTGGCCTTGGACGGCGATTTGCCACCCCGCCCCTCTTTGATCTGCTCCTTGAAGGCCTCGATGTCCTGTCGCAAGTCGTCCGGGATGTCGGTCGCCGGGGCATGGCGGATCGCCGGGGCCGTCGCGACCAGGGGGTGATCCTTGGGTTGCGGTTCAGCCGAGGCCACCACCGTCGTGCCCGACGGAGGAGAGGCCGGCGGCATGGCCGAGGGCTGAGGGGCAAGTGGGGGCGCCGTGGCGGAGTCCATCGGGACCGCGGCGGCGGGCACGGCGGCCGCGCCCGAACCGGCGGGGACCTGGGCCACCGGGAAATTGACCGCCCCCTCCGGGGTAGATAGGGTCCCGACGGAAGCCGGAGCCATGGTGGGGGCCTGCGGGAGAGGTTGGGGGTGAGGCTGGACGGGTGATTGGCCGATAACTTGGGCGGTTGCCTGGACGCTAGCCGCCGTGGGCGGCAGGTTGGCGCTGGCCAGTGGCTGGGTCGGGTTCTGGGCGGGGATCTGGACGCTGGTCGGGGTCGAAATCCCAGGCGCCATCTCCGGCCCCGCCCGCAGGACGGCGTAAAGGGCGATCGCTACCGCCAGCCCCGCCAGGCCAAGGGCGATGGCGATCCAGGAATTTCCGCCGCCGTCCCGGTTTGTCAGGAGGGGCTGCGTCGCCAGGGTCGGTACCCGGCCGAGTTCCCGATCCTGCTGGGATTTTTTTAGGGCTTCGAGGATATAGGACATGGCGCTATTCCTCCGGCCGCAGTTTGGGAAGCCCTGGCATGTCCACCAGGCTGGTGAGTCGGATGAGGGTGCGAGGCCCCGCCAGACCATCGACCTCCAGTCCGGCCTGGTTCTGGAAGCGGCGTATGGCGCTCTCGACGGTGCGGTCGAAACGGCTGGAGCCGTCATCCTTGAACTCCAGGCCCGGTGCCTGCGCCAGCAGATGGCGCAACCAGCGAACGGCCTCGCGGGAGGAACCCGGGCGGATCAGGGTCCCCCCGACCGGGGGCGGCTGCCAGACGAGCAGGTAATCCCCGGTCCAGAGGCCATCCAGGGCGCCCAGGGAGAAGGTCTCGGTACCCTTGGCCAATTCCAGTGTGGCCTGGTGCTCGTCCAGACCCACCAGGGCCACCCAGCCCTCCTCCCCCTGTTTGTCCCGCAGCAACAGCAGGGCCGGCAGGTTGTAGTCTCTCACCCGGCTCCAGCCCCCATGGTCCAGTTCGCACTCCAGGCCAAAGGTACTCAGACGGTCACAGGGATCCCGCCCGGCCAGTTTTCCCAGCTCCACCTGCCAGCGCCGCAACAGGAGGCGCAGGGCCTGCTCCTGGTCGGCAAGCAGCTCACCAGCGGCCAGTAACTCCGTCAGTCGCTCGTCCGCCAAGGCCTTGGCCAGGGCGATGCGGGCATGTTCCTCCGCCCGCACCGCATCGTCCTCCGCGATCTTGGCCGCGGCCAGAGCATCGGCCGCCGCTGGCGGGGTGCCAGCCTCGTCAGTGCCCTCCCTGGCACCCCGCAAGGCCGCCAGGGCTGTCGGAAGATCCGGCCGACCCTGGTATTCCCAGATTCCCCAGGCCCCGGCGATGACACAGGCCATGACACCGGCGGCGAGGGCGGTCCAGCGCAGGGGTGGGGAGGGTTTGCGCCAGGATCGCCCATCCTCCACCTCCGCCACGGCTTTTTCCAGGATCCGCCGACTGACCATGGGACTACGGGAGACGCAGGCGCCGAGCAAGGCGCGGTCGCAATAGATATTGATGAGACGGGGGACCCCCTGGGAGAGACGATGCAACTGGCGCAGCGCACCCCGGGTGAAGAGGGGTCGGTCCACCCCGGCCACGGCCAGGCGATGCTCGACATAAGCCGCCGTGTCCCGGGCATCGAAAGGTTTGAGATGGTAGCGGGCGGTGATGCGCTGGTTGAGCTGCCGCAGACTCGGATGGAGCAGCATCTCCCGCAGCTCGGGCTGGCCAACCAGAAAGATTTGCAACAGCTTGTGCTTAGGGGTCTCCAGGTTGGTCAGGAGGCGGATCTGCTCCAGGACCCGGGGCGAGAGATCCTGGGACTCGTCGATCATGAGCACCGGACGCCGGCCCTGGGCATGGGCCTCCAGCAGAAAACGGTTCAGTTTGTCTATCAGCCGTTTGACGGTGCGGTCCCCGTCTTCCAGGGGAATGCGGAACTCGTCGCAGATGGCACGCAGCAGTTCCGTCGCCGAAAGGGCCGGGTGCAGGATCAGGGCCAGGTCGACCTCTTTGGGTAACTGCTCGAGGAAGGCGCGGCAGACCGTCGTCTTGCCCGTACCGACCTCCCCCGTCAGCAGAACGAAGCCCCCATTCTCCCCGGCCCCAAAAACCAGGTGAGCCAAGGCCTCCCGATGTTGTTCGCTCAGGAAGAGGTAGTACGGATCGGGGGTGATGGAAAAGCTGGCCTCCTTGAGGCCGAAATAATTCGCGTACACGCTCGTCGGGAGATAAAGGTCATGGACCCGGGCCACCGGGGAAAACCCGGAACCGGGGCGCAACGGGCAGAGAGGGAGAGGATTCGGGGCAGACTAGGCCCGGACATGGTCCGCGTCAAGCGCCGGGGCAGCGTCTGGCGGAATTGGCTTCCTGACCTAAGTCAATCAAGGGCACAGGCTACCGGGAATTTCGGATTCTGCTTCTTGCTTCACCGAATTCGATCTCCTAATGTAAGGCCCGGTCTGAGGATTGAATGTCCACCAGGCCCCCAATGCCGCGCTCTCCACCGCCAGGGTGGGAGCGACGGCGAAGGACCCCGTCTATAACGACCCCTCGGCGCACCGATGACGGCGGGGCCCCAGATCCCCGCTTGCAGCGGTCTCGCTGACTCGACACAACGCCGGATCAGGAGTTTTGGAGCATGAAATACCCCCTGACGCGATCGCTTCTCATCGCCCTTGTGGCCTTAGCCCCCCTGAGCCTTCAGGCCGAGCCGGATCTGGAGCGTGGCAAGGCCCTCAACCGCCAATGCGCCCTCTGCCACGGTTTCCATGGTCAAGGCATCATCGGTGGCAAGTATCCGCGTCTGGCGGGGCTGCCGGAGTTTTATCTGCTCAGCATGATCGATAAATACAAGACCGGGGAACTCGATTATCAGGCCATGACGGTGGTCGGCGGCCTGCGCAACCTGTCCGAGGAGGACATCCAGAATCTGGCGGCCTTCCTCTCCGATATCGACCTCGCGACCGTCTCCCCGCTGGACATCCCCACCCCCGCGGGCGCCGATCTGGAGAACGGCGAGGAACTTTACCAGGGTGATTGCAAGACCTGCCATGGCCGCAAGGCCGAAGGCTCGAAGAAAAAGGAATCCCCTCCCCTCGCCGGCCAGTACTCCGAATACCTGGCGCGGCAGATCGAGATGTTCAAGAAAAAAGAGCGCATTCACGCCGACGACGAAGAGGATGAGACCTTCGCCGATTACGAGCCGCAGGAGATCAAGGACATCCTCGCTTACATCACCACCCTGGACGACAAGTAAGCGCGCCCTGCCCTCCTAACCGCATCTCAGCTCATTCAGGAATCCAATCATGAAACTGTTCGCCGCCTTCCTCGCCCTCGCCCTCGCCTGGCTACCCACGGCCCAGGCCAAAGATCCCGAAGTGCAGATGTTCGACATCAGCCAGACCGTCATCAAGATGGCACTGGCGGACGGCGTGACCTGGGACGCCGCCTCCGAGGCCATGATGTCCAAGGCCGCCGAGCTCAATATGAAACTGGTCGGGCGCCAGAACGTCGGCAAGGAACTCCAGGCCCGCGGTATCCCCTCACCCAACCTGGAGATCTTCCAATTCTGCGATCCCGAGGACGCCATGAAGATGGTGGCCTTCAACACCATCTATGCCGCCTACATGCCCTGCCGCATCGCCCTGGTGGAGGACAACAACAAGAAGAACTGGCTGCTCATGCTCAACCTGGACATGATTATCAATGCATTCGCCCTGCCAGCGGAGCTCCAGGCCATCGCCATCGGCGTCAACGGCGAAATGCTCTCCATCCTCACCGCCGGCGCTACCGGTAACTTCTAAGTCGACAGCCAGCCGCCACCAGCGGCGTCGCCGGGGGGATTGGGCAAGCCAAACCCAACCCCCCCTGACCCTATCCCCTTCGCCCCTTTTGCCTGCTCCCTCACCCCTGCTTCCTCAGGTCTCTTCCCTCACCCGAATTGGCCGGGTGACCGCATCTTGCGTATAACCCTCCGCCAGGGTCGGATCAGATACTGGCTCAGGCCCCATCCCAATGCCCCCACGCCCAGGGTCCACTGCAAGGGGCGCGAGGCCCCATAGCCCCCATCGTCGACCAATAACAGCACCGCCGCCCCAGCCGCCAGGGTGACACAGGACAGATGCACCGCCACCCGGCCGGCCAGCCCTTCCCAACGGTTCGACAAGCGGATGCCCAGCCAGGCCGCCAGCCACCCCCCCGCCAGCCCCGCGGCGACGTCCAAGGGCCAATGGACCCCAACAGCGACCCGGCTCATGCCGATCGCCACCGCCAGGAGCAGGAGCAGCAGACGGGAAAATCGGCTGGAGACGACACAGAGCCAGACCCCGGTGAAGACTGCCACCGTTACCGAGTGGCCGGAGGGAAAGCTGGACTTGCGCAGGGCCGGGCCAATAAGTTGAAAGTCATCCGCGGGCAGGACCGCTGGCGGGCGCCAGGCCGCGACCCAGGGCTTGAGGCCATGGGTCAGGATGGTCGCCAGCAGGGCCGCCAGGATGAGGGCCCAGAACAGGCGCGGGTGGCGCAGACTGAAAAAGAGCGCGAGGGCGATGGCCAGACGGGCATCCCCCAGGATCGTGAGCCATTCCCACAGCCAGTCGGGCGCCGCGGCGGCCAGCCGGTTCAATGGCAGGAAGGCGACCTGATAACCCCCCAGCAGGAAGAGCGCCAAAGCTACCAGTACTGCGGCCAGACAAGCTCCCAGGAGCCAGGGGCAGCCGCGGTGGGGCGGGGCCAAGGACCGGTCTCGCCTCAGCCCCGCCGCCAGGCGCAGCCGGAGCCAGGCGATCCAGCTCGACGCCAAGGTCCCGGGACCCGGAGGGACGTTTTCCACCCTTAGGAACCGTTCAAAGATGGGTACGTATTCGCCCCCTCACCCCGGCAGGGAGATAGGGTGGGGACAGGGGTGAGCCTGAGCGACATGCTCAAGTGATGGTTGAACATTGCCTCAGTCCCCGCGACGAACCCGGCGCCGGCTCGGGGGGTACAGGGGTGGCTCCCCAGGGGGGCGGGTCTTGAACCGGCGATGGACCCAGAAGTACTGGGCGGGCGCGGTCCGTATCATGGCCTCGATGCTCCGGTTCATCGCCGCGGTGTCGATCGTCGGATCACCGTTGGGGAAGGAAGCCAGGGGGGGACCAAACATCAGTTCCAGCCCCCGCCCCCAGGGGCGGTAGCGGGACAGGAGCGGGATCACCACCGCCTCCGCCAGGTGGGCGAAGCGTCCCAGGGTGGGCACGGTCGCCGCCGGGACACCACAGAAGGGGGCGAAGATGCCACGCTGGCGCCCCGCATCCTGATCCGGCAAGTAGAAGAAGGGCAGGCCCTGGCGCATCCGTCGCACCAGCCCCCGCAGGTCGTCCTGACGCTCCACCGACAAGGCGCCGAAACGGATCCGGCTGGCACGCATCTGCCAGTCGATGATCGGATCGCGGATACGCTGATACATATACATGCCGGGATGAACCAGGGCGGTGAAGGCCGCGCCGCCCAGTTCCAGACCGACGAAATGCGGCACCATGAGGATGATATTCCGTCCCTGGGCCCGCGCCTGATCGAAATGGTCCCGCCCCTGCATCCGTACCAGCCGTGCCAGGCGCCGACGCGAGGCGTTCCAGACCAGACCCTGAGTCAGGGCGGCGACCCCCAGATAGCCGAAGTGCCGGGTGATGAGCCGCTCCCGCTCCCGGGGCGCGAGGTCGGGCAGGCAGATGGCCAGGTTGGCGCGAGCGACGGCGCGGCGCTCCCGGGCCAGGTAACCCGCCAGCCGACCCAGACCCATACCCAGAAGCCATAGCAGCGGGAAAGGCAGCAACCCCAGGCCACGGGCCAGCCCCACCGCCAGCCAGTTTGGCCAGTACCTGGGTGACCAGAGGGGGGGAGAAGGGGGAGATGGTCCCTGCGTGGGTGTCACGGTGACGGTGCCAGGCTGCTCCGGCCCCTCAATCGCCGGCCCTCTTGAGATAGTGGGCGGCACCCAGGAGGGGGGTATGCGGGTTGAGGATGACCTTGACGGGCATCCGCCGCATCAGCGCATCCATCCGGCCCTTGGCGAAAAAAGCGTCGAGAAAATCCGATCGCCGCAGCAGCTCCAGGTTCTTGGCGACCACCCCCCCGCCGAGATACACCCCCCCCAGGGCCAGGTGCTTGAGGGCCAGATTGCCCGCCTCCCGCCCGAAGAGGCTGAAAAAAAGGGCCATGGTCTCCACGCACAGGGGGCAGGCACCCCTGGCCGCCTGGTCGGCGATGATCGCCACCGGATCATCACCCTCGGCCCCGGCGACACCCGCCGTGCGCGCTGGCGGATTCGTGTAGCGGCCGCCGGCGCGATGACCGCTCTGCTCCCGAAGGAAATCGTACAGGTTGAAGATGCCCGGACCGGACACCAGCCGCTCCCAGCTCACATGGCCGTGCCGTCGCCGCAGCCAGGCCAGCAGGGCCTCCTCCCTGGCATTGGCGGGGGCAAAATCGGTGTGACCGCCCTCGGTGGCGAAAGGGTGGTGACGCTGGCCATCCCAATGGAGCCCGGCCTGACCCAGA
>SBFV01000224.1 GCA_006227775.1 Gammaproteobacteria bacterium
CGGAGTCGCCGGAGTGGACGCCGGCCTCCTCGATGTGCTCCATGATGGCGGGGACGAAGGCATCGACGCCATCGGCAATGGCGTCCGCCTCCACCTCCAGGGCGTGGCTGAGGAAGCGGTCGATGAGGATGGGGCGGTCGGGGGAGATGTCCACGGCGCGGGCGACGTAATGGCGCAGCATCTCCTCGTCGTGGATCACCTCCATGCCGCGGCCGCCCAGGACGTAGGAGGGGCGGATCATGAGCGGATAGCCGATCTCGCTGGCGATGGCGATGGCCTGGTCCAGATCGCTGGCCATGCCCGAGGCCGGCTGGGGGATGCCCAGCCGGATCATGATGGCGCGGAAGCGGTCGCGGTCCTCGGCCAGATCGATGGCCTCTGGCGAGGTGCCGAGGATGCGCACCCCGGCGGCCTCGAGTTCGCGGCACAGGTTGAGGGGCGTCTGGCCGCCGAACTGGACGATGGCCCCCAGGGGCCGCTCCTTGTCGTGGATGGCCAGCACGTCCTCGACGGTGAGGGGTTCGAAGTAGAGCTTGTCGGAGGTGTCGTAGTCCGTCGACACCGTCTCCGGGTTGCAGTTGACCATGATGGTCTCGTAGCCCAGGTCGCGCAGGGTGAAGGCGGCGTGGACGCAACAATAGTCGAATTCGATGCCCTGGCCGATGCGGTTGGGGCCGCCGCCCAGGACCAGGACCTTGTGGCGGTTGCTGGTGCCGACCCGGTCCGGGGCGTTGTAAGTGGAGTAGTAGTAGGCCGCGTCCTCGACCCCGGACACCGGTACCGGCTCCCAGGCCTCGACCACGCCGATGCGCGCCCGCTGGGCACGGAGTTCCCGCTCGGGGATCGCCAGGATCTTGGCCAGGTAGCGGTCGGCGAAGCCGTCCTGCTTGGCGCGGCGCAGTAGTTCGTCCGGCAGGGCCTGACCCTGGCAGGCCAGCAGCTCTTGCTCCAGGTCCACCAGCTCCTTCATCTGTTGCAGGAAATAGGGCTTGATGAAGGTCTGGCGGTAGAGGTCCTCGATGCTGGCCCCCTTGCGCAGGGCCTCGTAGAGGATGAACTGGCGCTCGCTGGTGGGGTAGGCCAGCAGTTCGTTCAGCTCCTCCAGGGACTTGCGGTTGAAGTCGGCGGCGAAGCCCAGGCCGTGGCGCCCGTTCTCCAGGGAGCGGATGGCCTTCTGCAGGGCCTCCTTGTAGGTCTTGCCGATGCTCATCACCTCGCCGACGGCGCGCATCTGGGTGCCCAGGCGGTCCTCGGCGCCCTTGAACTTCTCGAAGGCCCAGCGGGCGAACTTGACCACCACGTAATCGCCGGTGGGGCTGTAGTGGTCGAGGGTGCCGTCCCGCCAGTAGGGGATCTCGTCCAGGGTCAGGCCCCCGGCGAGCAGGGCGGAGACATAGGCGATGGGGAAGCCGGTGGCCTTGGAGGCCAAGGCCGAGCTGCGCGAGGTGCGGGGGTTGATCTCGATGACGACGATGCGGCCGTCCCTGGGGTTGTAGGCGAACTGGACGTTGGTGCCGCCGATGACGCCGATGGCGTCGACGATGGCGTAGGCCTGGGCCTGGAGCCGTTCCTGCACCTCGGGCGCCACGTTCAGCATGGGGGCAGAGCAGAAAGAGTCGCCGGTGTGGACCCCCAGGGCGTCGATGTTCTCGATGAAGCAGACGGTGACCTTCTGGCCCTTGGCGTCGCGCACCACCTCCAGCTCCAGCTCCTCCCAGCCGATGACGCACTCCTCGACCAGGATCTGGCCGATGCGGCTGGCGGCGATGCCGCGGGTGGCCACGGTGCGCAGCTCCTCCTGGTTGTAGACCATGCCGCCGCCGGTGCCGCCCATGGTGTAGGCCGGGCGGATGACCACCGGAAAGCCCAGTTCGGCGGCGATCCGCTCGGCATCCTCCACCGAATAGACGGCGGTGCTCTTCGGCATCTCGATGCCGAGCCGGTCCATCTCCTTCTTGAACTCGATCCGGTCCTCGCCGCGTTCGATGGCCTCCAGGTTGACGCCGATCACCTGCACGCCGTATTTCTCCAGGATGCCCTGGCGCGCCAGGTCGGAGGAGAGGTTGAGGGCCGACTGGCCGCCCAGGTTGGGGAGCAGGGCATCCGGACGCTCGCGGGCGATAATCTGCTCGAGGATATCGACGTTGAGGGGCTCGATGTAGGTGACGTCGGCCATGCCCGGGTCGGTCATGATTGTGGCGGGGTTGGAGTTGACCAGCACGATCCGGTAGCCCAGCTCACGCAGCGCCTTGCAGGCCTGGGTTCCGGAATAGTCGAATTCGCAGGCCTGACCGATGATGATCGGACCGGAGCCGATGATCAGGACGGTATGGATGGCATCGTGTTTGGGCATGGGATTTTCTCCTTGTTCTGCGGCAATGAGGGGAAAACGGTGTTCGGCGGATGCGAGGCGCCGAGGGTTGGTGTGGGTGCGTCTCGTGGCATCAGCGCTGTTCCTTCACCCGAGGTATCGGTTCCGGTACCGGTGCCATGCCGGGGCGCAAGCGGTTCGCCGCGTGCTGCAAGCGGCCAATTCGGGCCAGCCATGCCGGTCAGAAACAGCTGCTGCCGTCCCAGCAATGGGTGCACAACTGCTCCTTGGGCAGGCCGATGGCGGCCACCAGGT
>SBFV01000094.1 GCA_006227775.1 Gammaproteobacteria bacterium
TAGACCAGCGGCGCCAAAACGATTTTCCACAACTAGCTCACCGGCTGGTCGGGCATGTTTCCGGCGTGCGGCGCGGGGGCCAACAGGAGAGACGCAAGATGATCAAGCCAGTCGGTTCCGACGTGCTCAAGCCGCTCTTTGTCTATGACCCGGACAAGCATCATGAACTGATGCACGAGGCCGAAAGCCTGCCTTCCGTCGTCATCAGCTCCCAGGCGGCCGGTAACGCGGTCATGATGGGGGGGGGGTATTTCACCCCCCTCAAAGGCTTCATGAACGTCGCTGACGCCATGGGTACTTGCGAGAGCATGCGGATGACCGATGGCGCCTTCTTCCCGGTGCCCGTTCTCTGCCTGCTGGAGGATGTCTCGGCCATCCGGGGGGCCAGCCGCATCGCCCTGCGCGACCCCAACATGGAAGGGCATCCGGTTCTGGCGATCATGGACGTGGAGGCCATCGAGGAGGTCAGCGACGCGCAGATGGCGTTCATGACCGAGAAGGTCTATCGCACCAGCGATGCCGAGCACCCGGGCGTCGCCACCTTTAACGGCCAGGGCCGCTTTGCCGTTTCCGGCTCCATTCAGGTTCTGCACTTCTCCTACTTCCAGGACGATTTTCCCGATACCTTCCGCACCGCCGTGGAGATCCGCAACGAGATCTCCGAGCGCGGCTGGAAACGCGTTGTTGCCTTCCAGACCCGCAACCCCATGCACCTGGCCCACGAAGAGCTTTGCCACATGGCGATGGATCGCCTCAACTGCGACGGTCTGGTCATCCACATGCTCCTCGGCAAGCTCAAGCCGGGCGATATCCCCGCCCCGGTGCGCGATGCCGCCATCCGCAAGATGGTCGAACTCTACTTCAAGCCCAACAGCGCCATGGTCACCGGCTACGGCTTCGACATGCTCTATGCCGGTCCCCGGGAGGCGGTCCTGCATGCCTATTTCAGGCAGAACATGGGCGCCACCCACTTCATCATCGGCCGTGACCATGCCGGGGTGGGTGACTACTACGGTGCCTTCGACGCCCAGACCATCTTTGACGAAGAGGTTCCGGCCGGCGCCCTGGACATCGAGATCTTCAAGGCCGACCACACCGCCTGGTCCAAGAAACTGGGACGCGTGGTCATGATGCGTGAGGCCCCGGATCACACCAAGGAGGATTTCGTCCTGCTGTCCGGCACCAAGGTCCGCGAACTGCTCGGCGCCGGCATCGCCCCCCCCAAGGAGTTTTCCCGTCCGGAAGTGGCCCAAATCCTCATGGACTACTACCAGTCTCTAAAGTGATGGACTACGGGGCCTTCTAGCTTCTGGGCCGATATCCCCGGATCGAAGGCCGCGGAAGATCCCCGCCCTCCGCTGGGGCGGGGTCATATCTCGACCGATCGGTGCTGAGATGTTGATTCTTCGGCACCGGAAATGCTGGAAGCTGAAGCACGCCAAGGATGGCTATCGCATTCTCCTCCGGATAATCACGTCGAGGATGCCCACCGATCGGGCTTCCTTGCCCTTGTCAGCGCGTGCAGGACCGGTCGGGGGGACCTTAAGGTGGGGTATGGGGCGGGCCCCCCCTCAATCCGGAATGCTCATCCCCATCCCCATGCCGGGCCCCATGCCCAGTTCTGGCCCCCGGGCGGTGATGGGCCGCCAGAAACGCGGAAAGTCCGGGTTGGTGTAGCCGGGCAGGGCGAGCATCTCGGTGGGGGGTTTCAGGCGCGAGGTGTAGTCCATGACGGCATGGATGTCACGGTCGGAAAAGGTTTGGATCTGCTTCACCATCTCCTTGTCGGCATTATGACGCTTGCCATCGCGAATCAATTCGAATTGACGGACCAGATAGCGGTAATGCTGTCCCTGGAGGAGGGGGCTGTACTTTTCCGGGACGCCCTGTCCACGATCACCGTGGCAGTCCACGCAATTTTCCTCATATAGCCGTTGGCCCAGTGCCAGATCGGTGCCCGGCCCGACGCCATTGTTCGGGTCCATGGGAAAATGCTCGATGTAATAGCTGACATCGGCGATATCCTGGAGCGTCAGGGAGTTGGTCATGGCGAAAGGGAGCATGATCGGATTGTCTCGATTGCGGGCACGGATATCCGCCATTTGCTTGATGGTGACTGTCGCGAACTGCCCGGCGATCTGCGGGTAGGTACCGTCCGGGGTACCCCAGCCCTCCGGCTGATGACATACGGAGCACAGCAGATAAACCTTCCTGCCGTTTTCCAGGTTGGGTTTGAGGTGTAGGGCCTGCTCCACTTCCCGGGCGGCGGCCACGGGGTCGTCGGCGCGGAGCGGCAGGCTGGTGGTCAGGCCTAAAGCCAGGGCGAGTCCAAGGATGGGGCTTGCCTTCACGGGATCTTCTCCTCTTCTGGTGGTAGACACCTGGTGGTATAGAGAGGGTAAATCAATGTTCTGCATTCCCGGATCGGGAGACGGCACCCCGGAGCAGTGTGCGAGGGGCCGATTGTATTCGCTGGCGCGTTGCCCCGCGGTCCATAGCCGGGGGATCGATTGTTACAGGATGACGATAACGGGAGTCCAAGGGGGATGCAAGCCGTTGATCCGGCTCTAGCAGCCCGGGTGGGGTATGGTGGCTTGCAGGCCCGGTCTCCCTTGAGTGGGGGGAGAGGGCGGCGGGTGGAAACCAAGAAGCCGGATGCTGAATTCAGGTCGGGGGACCCTCGATGAGGGCACGGATCAAAGGCAGGGTCGGGCGTCGTTTATGTGCCAGGGTGGCTTCGTCGAGCCGCCCGAGTAATTTCAGCAGATAATCGGGCTCCCGGGGGCAGCGCTTGAGCAGGTAGGCGATCACTTCCTCTCCCAGGTGGAGACCGCGCTGCTGGGCGGAATGGCGCAGGAGATTGGCGCAATCCCTTTCCTCCAGGGCACGCAGGCGATAGGCCGGGCCCCAGGCCAGTCGCGAGGCGAGGTCGGGGAGTTGGATGCCGAGTTCCCCCGGGGTGGCCCGAGCCGCGACCACCAGGGACCGCCGGGCGTCCCGCAGGCGGTTGTACAGATGAAAAAGGGCATTTTCCCAGGCCGCCTGGCCAGCGATGGCATCCAGACCGTCGAGGGCGATATGGTCCCAGCCCTCCAGTTCGTCGAGGATGGCGGGCTCCAGCCCCGGATGGTCCAGGGGGAGGCAGACCGCTGCCAGACCGGCCTGGCGCGCGGCGCGGCAGGCAGCCTGGAGGAGATGGGTCTTGCCCGTCCCCGCCGGGCCGAAAAGGTACAGAAAACCACTACCCGTCCCGGGGAGGGAAGCGAGCCGGGAGGCGGTTGCGGTAAGCGCTTGCGGTGCGTCCGGGGGACTCTCCTGGGGGGAGACCCGGGAAGTATCCGGCGGCGAGGACCCACGGGAAGGCGTGGCGGTCGGGCTCGCCGGCGAGGCAGCATCCACGGGGGGACGAGCCCAGGCGACCAGGGCCTCGACCGCCTCCCGATTGGGTCCAGCCAGGTAAGCGGCGAAGTCGGGCTCCGGACCCTGCGCCAGGGCCAGGGGCAGTTGCGTGCCACCTGGGCCACCGTGACTGGGTGGATGATGGCTCCGACTGGTCACCCCCGGTCCGGGGTGGAGGCTGGAGGCCCCTCCCGCGGGGATTGGCGTGGGACCGGAAAGGGGGTTCGGCGTCATGCCCGAATCGCCCTGGCGCTGGCTGGTGGTCTTCAGCCGGCTCGTTCGAGGGCGAGTGCCGTCCGCGCCAGGCGGCGGCCCATGGCCAGGCAAAGGTGTTTCTCCTCTTCGGTCAGGGGAAGCTTGCTGTCGGCGCCAGCCAGATGGGAAGGGCCATAGGGCGTGCCGCCACTGGTGGTGCGCAGCAGTTCGGTCTCGCTGTAAGGTAGCCCCAGAAGCAGCATCCCCTGGTGAAACAGAGGCATCATCATAGTCAAGAGGGTGGTCTCCTGGCCCCCATGGAGGCTGGAGGTGGAGGTGAAGACGGCGGCGGGCTTGCCGATCAATGCCCCGGAGAGCCAGAGGGAACTGGTGCCGTCGAGAAAATACTTCATGGGCGCGGCCATGTTACCGAAGCGGGTTGGGCTGCCAAGGGCCAGACCGGCGCAATGGCGCAGGTCTTCGAGGTCGGCGTAGGGTGCCCCGCTGGCGGGGATGCTATCCTCCGTGGCCTCGCACACCGTGGAGACCGCGGGCACGGTGCGCAGGCGGGCCTCGATCCCGGGCACCTCCTCGACGCCGCGGGCGATGAGGCGCGCCATCTCCGCCGTGGCGCCATATCGGCTGTAGTACAGGATCAGGATGTAGGGCATGGTGGTGACTACCGTGGTGGTGAGAGGCTGGTTAGTGCCGGAGGAATCAGGAGTAATCAGACCAGAAGTCGCGGGCACGCGCGTGATTGGCCGCAACGCGGGTTTGGGTATAGGGTCTTGGACATGGTCGGCTCCGGTGTCGATACGGCTATGGCCAATAAGTATTCCGCGCTCACCGAACCTCTCTGGCCTGACGGAACGAAAAAAGCTTCGGATATTGCGTCCACGCCGATTACGATGGGTCCATTTTAACGGCCGTGGCCCCGGCGCCCAACCCATCGGCGGTCATGCAGGCCCCCAGCGAGATTGAGGTCCCTTCGAGATGAATCAGCAGGTGGAAGAGAGGGAACTGATTGGCATGCGTTGTCTGGTGTCCGGGCGGGTGCAGGGGGTATTTTTCCGTGCCTCCGCCCGCGAAGAGGCCCAGCGCCTGGGGCTGGGAGGCTATGCCCGCAATCTCGCCGATGGCCGCGTCGAGGTCCTTGCCTGCGGTCCGCGGGAAGCGGTGACCCGGTTGCGCGCCTGGCTCCTTCAGGGTCCGCCCCTGGCCCGGGTCGATGCCCTCGACTGTGAGCCCCTAGCCTATCAGCACTATAACGGCTTTACGCAGCGCTGAGGCGGGCGGGATTGCCCCGGACGGCTAGGGCGGCATCCATGCGCTTGCCACCTCTGACGGAGGGCCGCATCCTGCGCCGGTACCAGCGTTTTCTCGCCGAGGTGCTACTGGCCGATGGCACCCTGGTCAGGGCCCATGTGCCCAATACCGGCCGCATGACCAGTTGCTGGGAACCGGGGGCGCGCGTTCAGTTGAGTCACAGCGCTGACCCCCGCCGTCGCCTCGCCTGGACCCTGGAACGTGTTGACTTGGGCCAGGGCTGGATCGGCGTCCATACCGGCCGCCCCAACGCCGTCCTCGCCGAGGCTATCGCCGCCGGGCGTATCCCGAGCCTGGCCGGATACCGCGTGCTGCGTCGGGAACAGGCCTATGCCCCCAACGGCCAGCCTGGGGGGCGGCTGGATATCGCTCTGCGGGATGGCCCGGCCCCCGATGCCTTGGTGGAGATCAAGAATACGACACTGCTGGAGGGAGATCGGGTGCTGTTCCCGGACGCGGTCAGTGAGCGCGGGCGCAAGCATCTGGATCTGCTCGCCACTGCCCGCGGGGAGGGCCACAGGGCACTGATCCTCTTCGCTGTCAACCGACCCGAGGGTCGTCGCTTCGCCCCCGCCCGCGCCGTCGATCCCCGTTACGCCGACCGCTTGGCCCAGGTCGCCGCTGAGGGGGTCGAACTTCTGGCCATTCGGCTGCGACATACCGCGGAGGGCATCGAAACCGGTGAGTCCCTGCCCATCGCGTTGGTATAAGGCGGCGGGCGAGGGGCCTGAAGGCAGCCCCCCACGTCCGCGGGGGGCGGGGATCAATACCCCTTGCGGCCGAGGTCCAGGGGTTCGGGATAGTCCGTGATCCGTTCGATACCAGTCTCGATCCCTCCGTCGGGATGGAGTTCGAGCCAGCGGTAACCCGGGGTGGCGGTATCGAGGGCAAAGTCCAAGCTCCCCGGCAGGAATTGGATGCAGGTGGAGGGTGCCCCGAGCAGGGCAACGCCCCGACGCTCCCCGTCATAGGCTTGATGGATATGGCCGAAGAGGACGCCCCGCACCTGTCGGGGGTAACGGTCGAGGATGGCGAACAGATCGTCCCCATTGTCCAGAACCAGTTCGTCGAGCCAGGGGCTGCCGAGGGGCAGAGGCTGATGGTGCAGCACCACCAGAGCCGGCGATTCGGGACGGGCGGTCAGGGCGTTCTCCAGGGCCGCCAGTTGTGCCCCCGCCAAGTGGCCAGCCTCGGACCCGGGTAGGTGCGAGTCGAGCAGGACCAGGTTCCAGGGGCCGCAGTCGACCTGGGAAGGCAGATCGATGGCGCCCCCCACCAGGCTGAGCGCCATCTCGGCGGGATCGTCGTGATTGCCGGGGATGGCGTGGCACCGCACCCCCAGCCGTTCGCAGCGTTCGGCGAGATAGCGGTAGCTGGCGGGGCTGGCGTCCTGGGACAGGTCACCGGTCAGAAGCACCCGATCCGTGGAGTCCAGACGTCCCTGTGCCAGGGTCAGGACCCTTTCCAGGGTCAACCGGGTCCGCTGGCCCAGCAGATCCCCCTCGGGGTCGGCGAAGAGGTGGGGGTCAGAGATCTGCAGCAGGCGTTGGATGGCGTAAGAGTGCATGCGGCTCCTCCCGCTCGGTAGGGGTGCCAGGGCCCTTAGGTCACGCTGGATGGCGTGCGGGAAGAACCGGCATCGATTTCATTCGTGATCCTCGATGCCCAGCGCCTTGATCGTCCGCTTGACCAAGCCGGAATCCCCATCCCAGTCCGGCACGCTGACGATGATCTCCTCGGGCTCGCGTCCCTCCAGTCGCGCCGGATTCGGGGTGGTGAAGCCCTCGACGCGGGTCATGACGTCGCCGTCGAAATAGACCACCAGCGGTTTCTTTTCCATTTCCCGATGGGGAAGGCGGATGGTGTAGGTGTAATACCAGCGATCTTGGTGGAAAAGGTCGGTAAGCATGGGCGTGCCCAGCAGATAGCGGACCTGGCTGCGGGTCATGCCAGGTTCGAGCCGATCGACCATTTCCTCGGTGATGATGTTGCCCTGTTGAATCGTCATCTGATAGACGAAGGGCAGCTTGTTGAGGGTCGATTCCTGGTATTGGGGCGCGCCGTCCTGCTTGGTGGCGCAGCCTACCAGCGAGAGACTTGCACCCAAGGCCAATAAAATGTGAAGCTTTTGCATCTTTTGGTCGATACCCAGGCGGACGCCGATTCAAGGGGGTGAATCATACCCCACCCCATGAAGCCATTGGGAAGGAATCGGTACCGACGCCAGGGGGAGGAGGGGTGGGGTGGACAAAACGGATATCAAGCAGGCGGGGCTCAAGGTGACCTTACCCCGCGTCAAAATTCTGGAGATCCTGGAGGCCAGCGGCAAGGGCGAGGGCCCACGTCACCTTCGGGCGGAAGATGTCTATCGTCGGTTGCTGGAACGGGGCGAGGAGATCGGTCTGGCTACCGTGTATCGCGTCCTCACTCAGTTCGTGGAGGCGGGGCTCGTCTGTCGCCACAATTTCGAGGGGGGGCAGTCGGTCTTTGAACTGGATCGCGGAGTTCATCATGATCACTTGGTGTGCATGAAATGTGGCCGGGTGGTCGAATTCATGGACGAGGCGATCGAGGCGCGCCAAGAGGCCATCGCCACCCAGCATGGCTTCACCCTGGAAGATCATACCCTGGTGATCCACGGCCTCTGTCCCCGCTGCCAGAAGCCGGCCTGAGGGTGCGGGCTATCCGAACGGTCCGACAGGCGAGGACGGGCGATCGTGGTCGGGGTT
>SBFV01000347.1 GCA_006227775.1 Gammaproteobacteria bacterium
TCCCCAGCGGTCGTCTTCATTTCAATCCTTGCGCGCCAGGTCCGGCTGCCCCAGCAGGGCCCGGCAGGCGGCGGGCATGGGTGGCGGGGGCTTGTCCTCCGCCGTCTTCCGGGGTTGGCGGGCCTCGGCGGTGAACCACCAGGCCAGTTCGGCGCCACAGCCATCGCCAGCGGGAAGGGGTGCCTGAGCCTTGCAGTCAGGGCTGCCGGCCGGGCACTTGAGGCGGACATGAAAATGAGCGTCATGACCGCGCCAGGGGCGCAGCTTGCGCAGCCAGCCGCGGTCACCGCGCTCGCCGTCGCACAGGCGCTGCTTGATGGCTGGGTTGACGAAGATCCGTTCGACCCGACCGTCCTCGGCGGCCAGCTTGAGCAGCAGGCGCTGGTCTGGCCCCCAGAGGCCGTTCACCGAGAGCCCCCCCGCCGCGACCATGGAGGGTGGCGCCCCCGACTCCGGCCAGTCCCGCTGGGCCTGGCCGGGGGAGTCGGCCAGCAGGAACCAGACATCCAGGTCCAGACCGTTCTGGTGGCTGCGGTGAGAGGAGGACATGAGACCGCCACGGGGTTGGGAGAGATCGCCGATCATGACGTAACGGCCGGTCTGCCGGGCCTGGGCGGCCCCCAGATCACGGACGAAGTCCAGGGTCTGGGGATGGCCGAACTGGCGCTGACGCTCTCGACGGATCTGGACGTAGCCCTTGCCCTCGGCGGGCAGGGCCTGGGCACCCGCGAGGCAGCCATTGGCGGCCTCGCCGATGGCCGCGGGGGGGCCAGCCGAGACGGTGCGCACCTGGGCCCAGGGGCTCGCCAGGGCATTGGTCGCCGGAGACAGGCATGCGCCGATCAGGGCGATGCCAAGGAAAAGGAGGATTGGCATCCTCCCGGGCTTGGCTGGTAAACAACCCATCGGCGGTTCCTCAAGGCGAATGTCATCGGTCGGCCGAGCGGGACGCCGGCCATAAACCCCGAGTCCCGGTCCACCCACCCCCCGACATCGAGGGTGGCGGGACCCGCCAGGGGGATGGGTTCGGGCAGCGGGGGTGCTACGGGAAAGCTCACGCATGGCCGATCAGCTCATCCACATGGGTGGCGACGCAGCGTCCCAGGGCATTGAGCTCGTAACCGCCCTCCAGGCAGGAGACGATGCGCTCGTGGGCATGCTTGCGCGCCAGTTCGTGGAGTTTACGGGTGATCCAGCCGTAGTCCGAGGTATGCAGGTTGAAATGCGCCATGTCGTCCTCGGCGTGGCCATCGAAGCCGGCGGAGATCATGATCAGCTCCGGGGCGAAGGCATCCAGGCGCGGCAGCCAATGCTTTTCCACGGCGGCGCGGTAGGCGGGGCCATCGGTGAGCTTGGGCAGGGGCAGGTTGGCGATGTTGGGGGCATCGGTCTCCCAACCTGGTCCGGGATAAAAGGGATGCTGGAAGCTGGAACAGAACAGCACCCGGTCGTCCCCCTCGAAGATGTCCTGCGTGCCATTGCCATGGTGGACGTCGAAGTCGACGATGGCAATCCGCTGGAGGCCATGCTGGGCCAGGGCATGGGCGGCACCCACGGCGACGTTGTTGAAGAAGCAAAAGCCCATGGCGCGCTTGCGTTCGGCATGGTGCCCCGGTGGGCGCACGCAACAGAAGGCGGCGTGATGCTTGTCGCTCATCACCAGGTCGACGCCCATCACCGAGGCCCCCGCGGCGCGCAGGGCGGCGGGCAGGGTACCAAAGCTCATGGAGGTGTCGCCGTCGATCCAGGAGACCTCGCCATCGGCCTTGGGCGCGGCATTGAAGATGAAGTCCACGTAGTCCTCATCGTGGACCCGCAGCAACTGCTCCCGGGTGACCTCGGAGGCGTCATAGTGGGTGACCAGCATCTCCATGCCCGAGGCGATCATGCGGTCGGCGATGGCGAAAAGCCGCTCCGGACACTCCGGATGATGGGCGCCAGGCTTGTGGTTCTGGCACAGGTGATGGCCAATAAAGGCGAGGTTCATGGTCGGGGTCTCTCCTCGTGATGCTATCTTATCCGCCCGGTCTGGCCGCTAGGGGAAGGCCCCTTGTCTCCACCTTGTCATCACGGCAAGACAGGTTATCAGGTATATTGGCGGGTCAGGATACGAGGTCCCCGGGGACCCCGCCCTGCCAATAGTCATAGCTTAATCCCATCCTCCCGCGGGATTCGACCTCAGACGTCAATTCCTACCCCAGGATCATGAAAAAGGGTACGCCAGCACCACTGACTCTGCTCCCCCTCACCTCCCCGTCCATCCTGCCCAGCCCCCTAACGCCATTCAGGGAACCTCCATCATGAAGCTGTCAGACGTGGATCCGCTTTTCGTCCCCAAAGCCGTGGCCGTCTTCGGCGCCAGCGAAAACCCCGCCTCCGTCGGCGGGGTGGTCTTCCGCAACCTCCTGGAGGGCGGCTTCAAGGGGCCTTGCTATGCCGTCAACCCCAAGTACGAGAAGGTCGCGGGCAAGAAGAGCTATCCCACCCTGGAGGATATCGAGAAGAGCGTGGACCTGGCCCTGATCGCCACCCCCGCCGCGGCCGTCCCCGGCATCCTCGAGCAATGCGGCGCCAAGGGCGTGCGCATGGCCGTGGTCTATTCGGCGGGCCTGGCGGAGGCCGACGAGGAAGGCGCGCACCTGCAGGACAAGATCGTGGAGACGGCCCGCCGCCACCGCATCCGGCTCCTCGGCCCCAACACCATGGGCATGCTGCGGCCCCAGAACAAGCTCAACGCCACCTCCGGGGTCGCGACCAAGGCCCTGAGCGGTAATGTCGCGCTCGTCTCCCAGTCCGGGGCCATCTGCAGCGCCATGCTGGACTGGTCGGTGCCACGCCATATCGGTTTTTCTTCCATGGTCTCCCTGGGGGCGGCGGCGGACGTGGACTTTGGCGACGTCCTCGACTTTCTGGCCCTGGACGCCCACACCCAATGCATCCTGCTCTACGTGGAAGGGATCCGCGACGCCCGCCACTTCATGAGTAGCCTACGCGCCGCCGCCCGCCTTAAGCCCGTGATCGTGGTCAAGGCGGGGCGACTGGCGGCGAGCTCCCGGGCCGTCAAGTCCCACACCGGGGCCTGGGTCGGCTCGACTGAGGTCTTCCGCGCCGTCATGGAACGTGCCGGCGTGGTTCAGGTCGATGCCCTGCACCAGCTCTTCGCCGCCGCCCATGTCTTCGGGGCCAACAAGCGCCTGGGCGGCGACCATATCGCCATCATCACCAACGGCGGCGGTCCCGGGGTCCTGGCCGCCGACCGCGCCGCCGAGCTGGGGCTCAACCTGGCCCAATTCTCGGAAGAGACCGTCACCAAGCTCGGCGAGGCCCTGCCCAACTGCTGGTCCCACGGCAATCCCGTGGACGTCCTGGGCGATGCCGACGCGGATCGCTACGGGGCGGCGGTGGAGCTGTGTCTCGCCGACCCCAACGTCGATGGCGTCATCGCCATTCTGGCCCCCCTGGCCATGACCCCTTGCACGGCCGTAGCCCAGCGCCTGGTGGAGGTCGCCAAGAAGAGCCGCAAACCCGTGCTGGCCTGCTGGATGGGGGCGGGCCAGGTGGCCGAGGCCCTGGCCATCTTCGCCGAGAACCGCATCCCCCGCTTCGGCACCCCCGAACAGGCGGTGGAGGCCATGTCCTACCTGGCCAGCTACCACCGCAACCAGAAGCTGCTGATGCAGTACCCCGGCCCCCTGTCCGAGCGCCGCAACCCCGACGTGGAGGGGGCGCGGCTGATCATCGAGGGCGTCATGGCCGAGGGCCGCAAGACCCTGGGAATCATCGAGGCCAAGGCCATCCTCGCCGCCTTCCGTATCCCCACCATGCAGGCGGTGGCGGCGCGCACTCCCAACGAGGCCCTGATGGCGGCCCAGGCCCTGGGCTTCCCGGTGGTGATGAAGATCAGCTCACCGGACATCGCCTACAAGTCGGACGTCGATGGGGTGCGGCTCAACATCCGCGACTCCCAGACGGTGCGCCGGACTTTCTCCGAGCTCGTTGACCGGGCCAAGGCCATGCGCCCGGAGGCACGGATCGACGGCGTCACCGTCGAGCACATGGTCTCCACCCGCGCCGCCCGGGAACTGCGCATCGGGGTCATGCGCGATCCCATCTTCGGCCCCATCATCAGCTTCGGCGCCGGTGGCACCGAGGTGGAGGTCCTGGAAGACCACGCCGTGGGCCTGCCTCCCCTCAACGACTTCATCATCGAGACCATGATCAATCACACCCGGGTCGCCCGGATCATGGGGGCCTTCCGCCACATGCCCCCCATGAATCGCAAGGCCCTGGCCAAGATCCTGCAGCGCGTCTCGGAGATGGTCTGCGAGTTGCCGGAGATCCTCTCCATGGACGTCAACCCGCTGATCGGCAACGACAAGGAGGTCATCGCCGTGGATGCCCGCATCCAGGTCCAGTACCGGCCGCCCCAGTTGCCACCCTATGGCCACATGGCCATCCACCCCTATCCCGTGCATCTCAACGAGCGGGTGCAGATGCCGGACGGCACCGACCTGGTCATCCGCCCCATCCGTCCCGAGGACGCGGAGATGGTGCAGAACTTCGTCCGCGGCCTATCGGAACAGACCAAGTACTATCGTTACATGCAGGCCATCAAGGAACTGACCCCGGAGATGGTGGTACGCTTCACCCAGATCGACTACGACCGCGAGATGGCGCTGATCGGCGTCAAGGAAGGGGCGGAGGGTGACGAAATGGCCGGGGTGGCGCGTTATTCTTCCCGCCCTGGGGGAGAGATCTGCGAATTCGCCATCGTCGTCTCCGACAGTTGGCGCGACCGCGGCATCGGCGCCCGCCTGATGCGCTCCCTGATGCAGAATGCCCGCGAGCGCGGCTTCCGCCTCATGGATGGCGAGGTCCTTACCGCCAATACCCGCATGCTCGCCCTGATGCGCTCCCTCGGTTTCCGCATCGAGCGCGATAAGCAGGACCCGGGCGTGCAACTGGTGGAAAAGATCCTCTGACCCTGATCCCGACGGCCAGGGACGGCATCACACCGCTACCCCCTGGCCCGATGTCCGGGGTAGTGCCCCCCTGATCCCAACCACCTCATTCCAATCACCTCAATCAGAACATAACCCTAAATCCCACAACAAACTCCAAAGAATCCATCCACCCGAGGTAATCCCGACATGAGCAGAGACGTCGTTGTCCTGAGCGCGGTGCGCTCCCCCATTGGCACCTTTGGCGGCGCCCTGGCCGATTTCGAGGCCAGCGAACTGGCCGGCATCGTTATGAAAGAGGCCATCGCCCGCTCTGGCGTCGATCCCCAGCAGATCGAGTATGTCACCGTCGGCAACACCATGCCGACCGATTCCCGCTACGCCTATGTTTCCCGAGTGGCGTCCATCCAGGCCGGTCTGCCGATGGAATCCGTCGCCATGCAGGTGTCCCGCCTCTGCGCCTCCGGCCTCCAGGGCATCGTCACCACCGCCCAGAACATCATGCTGGGTGATGCCGACTACGGCATCGGCGGTGGCGTCGAGGTCATGTCCAAGGGCGCCTACCTGCTGCCGGCCCTGCGCTCCGGGGCCCGCATGGGTGACACCACCGCCATCGATTCCATGGTCGCCGTCCTCACCGACCCCTTCGGCGTCGGCCACATGGGCATCACCGCCGAGAACCTGGCCGCCAAGCATGGCATCAGCCGCGAGGAGCAGGACGCCTTCGCCGTCGAGTCCCAGCGCCGCGCCGCCGCCGCCATCGAGGCCGGCCATTTCAAGTCCCAGATCCTGCCCATCGTCAAGCAGACCCGCAAAGGCGAGGTCATCTTCGACACCGATGAGCATCCCCGCCCCGGCACCACCATCGAGGCCCTGGCCAAGATGAAGCCCGCCTTCAAGAAGGACGGCACCGTGACCGCCGGCAACGCCTCCGGCATCAACGATGGCGCCGCCTTCTTCGTCATGGCCGCCGCCGATGTCGCCGCCAAGGCCGGCCACAAGCCCATGGCGCGGCTGGTCTCCTATGCCGTCGCCGGTGTCCCGAATGAGGTCATGGGCGAGGGCCCCATCCCGGCGACCCGCAAGGCCCTAGCCAAGGCCGGCCTGACCCTGGACCAGATGGACGTCATCGAGTCCAACGAGGCATTCGCCGCCCAGGCGTTGTCGGTGGCCAGGGTCCTCGGCCTCGACCCGGCGAAGACCAACCCCAACGGCGGCGCCATCGCCCTGGGCCACCCGGTGGGCTGCTCCGGCGCCTTCATCGCCACCAAGGCCCTTTACGAACTGGAGCGCGTTGGCGGCAAGTACTGCCTGGTGACCATGTGCATCGGTGGCGGCCAGGGTATCGCGGCCATCTTCGAGCGCGCCTGAGACGGGGCGCGCCCAACCGGCGCATCCTGAGCAGGGGCTGATCGGCTTTCCCCGGCGTTTCCGGCCTGGATGAAGCGGAAATTGCCGGGGAACGGGTTTAATCCGGTGTCGGCGGCCTGGTAATTCCTCCCATCCAATTTGCCGTCCTTACCGGGATCGTTGTGATGGCGTGAGCGATGCAGGGAGGCGGAGCGGTGCGGAACTCATCCGGCGATAGCCGTTCCAACTTGACTCAAACCTTGCTCGATTCATCCATCCGCTACGGGAGAACAGTTGTCGCGATGAACCAACAAGAACAAGACATGATCGAGGGCCTCTTCCAGCGCCTGCAGCAGGCCGAGTCCCAGATGGGCAAGCGCGATACCGAGGCCGAGGCGCTCATCAACAACCTCATGACCCGCCAATCCGCCGCCCCCTACCTCCTGTCCCAGGTGGTCCTGGTGCAGGAACAAGGGCTAAAGAACCTTCAGGCGCAGGTTGAGACCATGCAGAGTCAGGTTCAAGACCTGGAGCAGCAGTTGGCGGAACGCCCCCAAGGCGGTGGCGGTTTCCTCGGCGGGCTCTTCGGCGGTGGCAGTCAGTCCGCCGCCCCCGCCCGCCCATCCCAGCCCGCTGGCCGTGGCTGGGGTAACAGCCCGACGGGGGTCCCGGCCATGGGTGCCTCCCCCTTCCAGCAGCAGCCCGGTCAGGGCGGCGGCTTCCTCGCCGGCGCCATGCAGACCGCCATGGGCGTCGCCGGCGGCGTGCTCCTCGGTAACGCCATCGCCGGCATGTTCGCCAGCCCCGCCGAAGCGGCGGAGAGCCCAGCCCCGGCCGAACCGGCAGCCGCCCCCGAAGAGCCCGCGGCCGACGAGGGCGGCGACTTCTTCGATGGCTTCTTCGGCGGCGGCAGCGACGAAGGTGGCGGTGGCGAGGAGTGGTGATCGCTCCTGGTGGATGCCGAAAAATGCCCCCGAGACAGGTTGAAACCTGACCAATCAGGGCTTCTGTTGGGCTGATAACCCCAGCCCATATTCATCCACTTGCTGGTCACGGTATAATCTTAACGATAACCCGCGAGCCGCAGCGTCGAACGCATCCAACAGCGCAAGGGTCTGGTGATGGCTGGCAGCGGTTCGAATCGAAGGCGATGGCGTCGATTTCGTCCTGGATGTGCGCCAGCTCCTCCTCGGTGACGGACGGGTCATAGTCGCCCAAGCGGTGGCTCAGGGCGGTTGGGAGCGGCCCGGCCACTGGTCAATCTCGCGGAGAATCCTTACCTCCTGCCGAAACTGATCAAGCGAGAATACGATCCTTTGGATCGGCTTT
>SBFV01000399.1 GCA_006227775.1 Gammaproteobacteria bacterium
CATGGTGACCATTCTCGCCGGCTTCGGCCTGATCATGGCCATGCACACCCATGGGGTGTCCGTTGGGCGCGCCCGCGCCTTGCCTCGCGTGGGGTCAGACCCAACTCTGAGGCCCGACCGCTGATCACCGACTAGGGACCGCTGATCCCCGGCCCCTAGCATCGAACCTTGATCCCCTGATCCCTGGCCCTTGAACCCGGTTTCACCGCCGCCAATCCAAGTCGGGTTCCGCTACCCAGTCTCCGGAGACATACCGTGCGCCATACCCTCGAAGTCATCCAGCCCGAGGCCAACTTTATCAAGGACGAGCCTTATTACGAGGCCGTGGGGGACGAGATCCAGGTCTTTACCGCCGCCTACGCCAACGGCCTGCCGGTCCTCCTCAAGGGACCCACGGGCTGCGGCAAGACCCGCTTCATGGAGCACATGGCCTGGCGTCTCCATCGCCCCCTCATCACCGTCTCCTGTCACGACGACCTGACCTCCTCGGACCTGGTGGGCCGCTATCTGGTCAAGGGCGGGGAGACCCTGTGGGTGGACGGCCCCCTGGCGCGGGCGGTCCGCTGTGGCGGCATCTGCTACCTGGACGAGATCGTCGAGGCGCGCAAGGACACCACCGTGGTCATCCACCCCCTGGCCGACGATCGCCGGGTCCTGCCCATGGAGAAGCTGGGAGAATTGCTGGAGGCCCCGGACGACTTCTGCCTGGCCATCTCCTACAACCCCGGCTACCAGAGCGTGCTCAAGGACCTCAAGCCCTCCACCCGCCAGCGCTTCGTCGCCCTGGAGTTCGCTTATCCGGACGCGGAACTGGAACGGCGCATCCTGGAGCAGGAGACCGGCATCGACCCCGGCCAGGCGCGCCAACTGGTCAAGTTCGCCCACATGACCCGCAACCTGCGCGGCCAGGGGCTGGACGAGGGCGCCTCCACCCGCCTGCTCGTCCATGCCGCCAAGCTCATGGTCGCCGGCGTGGCCCCGGTGGTCGCCTGCCGCGCCGCCATCGCCCAGGCCCTGACGGATGATGGCGATATGCTGGCCGCCATCAATGAGCTGTCCGCGTCCCTGTTCTGATCCGGTCAACTGATCGGGGCAACATAATCCTGCCGCATCCGCCTGAGCCGCTCCGCTGCCCGCGGCGCCGGAGGTGGTGAACCTGGCGGAATCAAGGCAAGACGCATCAAACTGGCTCAAGGCGCCGGCGAGAGCAACGGTAGAGGGCGGAGACCTGGTTATGACTTGTCAACCAGACACGGAGGCAGTGGTTGACTGAGGGCGGAATCCGGTTACCATGCCGTATCCCACCCCTGGTGACTCAAGGGTCAAATAAGGGGACCCGGAACAATGGAAATCGATCCGCCATGTCTACCCTTGCTGAAACCCTGGCTACGGCAACCTTAGCTACGGATACCTTGGCCACCAAGCTGATGGCGGATCTCCCGCCAATGACCAAGTCCGCGCCGCGTCACGACTGGTCCCTGGATGAGATCCTGGGACTCCTGGCGCAGCCCTTCATCGACCTGGTCTTCCAGGCCCAAGCGGTGCATCGGGACCACTTCGACCCCAACCGCATCCAGGTCAGCACCCTGCTCAGCATCAAGACCGGCGCCTGCCCGGAGGACTGTGGCTATTGCTCCCAGAGCGCCCGGCATGATACCGACCTGGAGCCCGAACGCCTTCTACCCCTGACCGAGGTACTGGCTGCGGCGACGGCGGCCAAGGCCCAGGGCGCGACTCGCTTCTGCATGGGGGCCGCCTGGCGCAATCCCACGGACCGCAACCTGGACCAGGTGACGGCCATGATCGCCGCCGTCCACGACCTGGGCCTGGAGACCTGCGTCACCCTGGGCATGCTCACCGCTGACCAGACCCACCGCCTCAAGGCCGCTGGCCTGGACTATTACAACCACAATCTGGACACCTCCCCGGAGTTCTACGGCCAGGTCATCACCACCCGCACCTATCAGGACCGCCTCGACACCCTGGCGCGGGTCCAGGCGGCCGGCATCAAGGTCTGTAGTGGCGGCATCCTCGGCATGGGCGAGTCCCGCCAGGATCGCGCCGCCCTGCTGCAACAGCTTGCCAATCTCAGCCAGCACCCCGAGTCCGTGCCCATCAACCTGCTGGTCCAGGTGGAGGGCACGCCCCTCCATGGCACGCCCCGGCTCGATCCCCTGGAGTTCGTGCGCACCGTCGCCGTCGCCCGCCTGCTCATGCCCGCCTCCCATGTGCGCCTCTCCGCCGGCCGCGCCGACATGAGCGACGAGTTGCAGGCCCTGTGCTTCCTCGCCGGGGCCAATTCTATTTTCCATGGCGAACGGTTGCTGACCACCCCCAACAAAGTGGCCGATCGGGATCTGGACCTGTTCCGACGCCTGGGCCTGTCCTTCGAGACCCTTGATGCGGCGGAACGGGATCATCCCGGTCCCTGTGAGCGTTGCGCTACCCATTGAGCAGCCCGCGGTGATCCCCATCCCCATAACGGTACCCATCCGCCATCAAGACTCGGTTGTGCCGGGTCGGGAGGAGGCTGACGGGGGGTACCGTGAATACGTCCCTGTAGGCTTGACGACCGCCTCCCCGCGGTCGACACCCCCG
>SBFV01000141.1 GCA_006227775.1 Gammaproteobacteria bacterium
CCGGCCAGGGCCCAGCCATTCTGGGCCCCGGTGATGGAGCGTCCGGCGGCATAGAACTCACTGGTGGAATGCACCCGCCGGGAGGCCCACCAGGTGATGTACATGGTGAGGGCGATGATGGCGCCGAACACCGCGAAGGTCAGCCACTTGTAGTCGTCGCTGACGGCGCCCTGGCTGGCCCGGGCTGCATCGCTGGCGATCAGCGCCAGCGACAGGAAGGCGAAAGCGGGGAGGTTCATGGCAGTCTCCCCGTCACTGGATGGTGTGGGCGTGGCGTTTGATCTCTTCCGCCAGGACGTCGAATTCACGATTGGCCTGGCGGGCATAGGCCCAGGCGATGGCCCAGGCGACCAGAAACTGGGAAAGGGCGAACAGCAGTCCGATGTTCACCGGCCCCCAAACCGGCGTTGCGAACAGGTCGTGATGGTAGGCGGCGCCCACGGGCAGCAGGAAATAATAGGTCATCGCCAGGAGCATCAGCCCCCAGAGGAGGAAGTTCTTTTTCTTGCGGAGACGCTGGAAACGCGGATCGGCATCGATGGCCGCCCAGTTCATATTGCCGTTGGTCATCTTGGTTCCCTCATCACATCCCGGCCCCCTCTCCGGATGCTGGCGGCATATTACGACAGTCTTGTCCGCGATGCGAACTGAACAGGCGGTCAGAACTGATACAGCTCTTCCAGCCGTGCCTGCAGCCGCTTGCCCTGACGAAAGGCCTCCTTGAGGCCGAGGCGATCCATGGCACTGAGGCTGTCGGGGTCGAGCCGGTTGTGCATCGCCTCGCCCCGCCCCAGCTGCAGGTGATGCCGGCGCATGCGCAGTTGCTGGATGAAATGGAAGGCCTCGACCCAGCCCTGAACCTCGTCAGCCTCCAGCCCCAGCCGGGGGCCTGAACCCCGCAGGCGGGCGGCAGTGCCGGTCGCCGACTCCCCCGCCGCCAGGGCCATGACCCGGGCGGCATCGACGAAGATGGCCGTGCCGCTGGCCTTCAGGTCCAGGGTCCCCACCTGCCCAGCGGCGGCGTCCACCACGAAGTCGCGCACCAGGCCCAGGGGAGGATGCTTGCCCAGGGCATTCCCGGCCATCCGCTTGAGGAAGTGCTGGTTGTCCCGGATACGCAGGTGCAGCCAGTCGCGCAACTCCCGGGCCAGCCTGGCCTCGCCAGCCAGGGTCCGGAAGTCGAAGAAGATGCTGGCATTGAGCAGCACCGGGGCGTCCCCCTGGAAGATCCAGTCGCCGAAGGACTGCTGCCACTCGTCCAGGGACAGGCACCAGCGGGGGTTGGAGGCCATGATGCCGCCCTGGCAAAGGGGGAAGCCGCAGGCGGCCAGCCATTCGTTGGCGCGGCGGGCAAAGGGCTGGAGCCGGCTGCGCATGGCATCCGCTGTCTCGCCTGCCGGCACCGTGAAGACCAGGCCGTTGTCCTGGTCGGTGAGCAGGGTCTGCTCATAGCGCCCCTCGGAGCCCAGGGCGAGCCAGCACCAATCCGCCCCCGCCAGGTCGACCCCTGCCAGGGCCAGGTGGATGATGCGCTGGCCAAGCTGGTCATTGAGTTCAGAGATCAGCCGGGTGAGTTGCTCGGCGCCCACCCCCTGGGTCATGAGGTTGCGGGCCAGGGCGCGGATGTCGTCTGCCGCGGCGACGAGGCGGTCGAGGCCATCGGCGCCCCGGATGGCGGTGGCGATTCTGGATAGGCCGGTCTGCTGGAGGGCGAACAGGTCGCGCTCGGAGACCACGCCGACGGCGCAACCCGCCGAGTCCGTCAGGATTACGTGACGAATGCTGCGCTGGGCCATGGCCAGGGCGGCGTCCACGGCGAGGGCCTCCTGGGGCAGGCAGAAGGGCTGGGGACTCATGACCCCGCCGATGGGCTCGTCCACACCATAGCCCGGCAGCACGACTCGGTCGCGCAGGTCGCGCAGGGTGAAGACACCGACCGGGCGCTCGAGCCGGTCCGTCACCAGGATCGAGCCGACCTGGGATGTCCGCATCGCGTCCAAGGCCTGGCGCACCGGGGTGTTCTGGCCGCAGCTGACCGGAGGCCGCTTGACCAGCGACTGCAACGGCGCCGCGAGGGGATCGTGCCCAGCGCACGGGTCTGCCAGCGCCGGCCCGGACAGGGGGATGGCATCGTTCATGGCGGCTGCGGTCACGTCTTCAATTTGGGGACGCCAGCGGGCAAGACGCTCAGTCCTCCTGACCCGGTGCCAACTCGAACTCGAAGGTGCTCACCACCCGCAGGCGCTTGCCGATGGTACGGCCGCTGTCGACGCCGCGACCGTCGTCATCCAGCACGCTGATCACCCCCTGGTTGGCGTTCTTCAGCGGCCCCAGGGCCGCGCCGGCATCGGCGGCAAACTTGGCCGCCTGTTCCCGGGCGTTGCGGGTCGCCTCTTCGAGCAGCTTGGGCTTGACCTCGTTGAAGCCGCGCAACTGGAACCGGGGGCCGCCCATCCCTTCATCCCCCGCGAGCTGGATGCCGGCCTGGATGAGGGGGTCCACCTGGCCGGAGGCCGCCGCCACCGCATCGACGCGGGCGGACTTCACCGTCACCTGGCCCTGGCCGTTGTAGCGCAGCGGCACTCGCTCGG
>SBFV01000429.1 GCA_006227775.1 Gammaproteobacteria bacterium
TTTTCTCTGCGCCCAGGTGGTGATGGAAAGCGCCCGGGAACTGGAGCGGGCCCTGACCTGGGGCGAACCGGGGGCGGAAGGGCGCCTTGCCGCCCTCGGTGCTCAGGTCGCCACCCTCATCGCCGCCAGCGCGCCCTGGGTCCGACGGGAATAGCCGGTGCTGGGTCCGACTGGAAAAACCGCTGGATACTGAGATACTGGCGGCCTCCTTGGCGATGCCGAAAATTCAAGTCCCTTGGGTATTGACCGATGAACATTCCCCGTCTGCGTTTCGCCCATCTGCCCACGCCCATCGAGCCCTTGCCGCGCCTGTCGGCGGTTCTGGGCGGGCCCCGGGTTTTCATCAAGCGCGACGACCAGACCGGTCTGGCCCTGGGTGGCAACAAGACCCGCAAGCTGGAGTTTCTGGTCGCCGAAGCCCAGGCCCAGGGGGCGCGCACCCTGGTGACGGCGGGGGCCTGGCAGTCCAATCATTGCCGCCAGACGGCGGCGGCCGCCGCCCGTTGCGGCCTGGACTGCACCCTGGTCCTGGCCGGCCCCGCGCCCGCGGCGGCGACCGGCAACCTGTTGCTCGACCGGCTGCTGGGGGCGGATATCGTCCCGGTGGCCGAGCGTGCCGACCGGGATCAGGTCCTGCGCCGCACCGGCGAGGAGCTGGCGGCCCAGGGCCGGGCGCCCTACGTCATCCCGGTGGGCGGAAGCAGCCCCACGGGCGCCCTGGGCTACTGTTATGCCGTGGAGGAGGCCCTGGCGCAACAGGTCCCGGTCGCGGGCGGCGACTTCGACTGGATGGTCTTCTGCACCTCCAGCAGCGGCACCCATGCCGGCCTGGTCCTGGGGCAGCGCGTTTTCGGGTATCGGGGCCAGGTGCTCGGCATCAGCAACGACCATCCGGCGGCCTGGGTCCGGCGGGAGGTCGCCGCCTTGGCCAGCGCCGCCAGCGAGAAGCTGGGACCGCGGATCGATTTCTCCCCCAGCGACGTCCTGGTGAACGACGACTACTGCGCCGCCGGCTATGGCGTGCTGACGGACGCCGAGCGGGAGGCCATTGGCCTCTTCGCCCGGCAGGAGGGCATCCTGCTCGACCCGGTCTACACCGGCCGCGCCGCGGTGGGCCTGATCGATCTGATCCGACGGGGCTTTTTCGACACGTCAGCCCGGGTGCTGTTCTGGCACACCGGCGGCCAGGCCGCCCTGTTCGCGGCGGACTATCAGAGCCTCCTGGCGTGACGGATCGGCCACCGCTGTGAGCTTCACCGAAGACATCCCCCTCGCCGCGCTTGTCTGACGCCTTGGGCGGGCAGCGGCTCTTCATCCAGCGCGATGAACGGACCGACCTGGCTCTGGGGGCTCACCATGACGGCACGGCATCGCCTCGCCGCGCGCTCCCGCCCTAGACCGATGCTTTGACCAATTGCACCGAGAGGGGACGGGCGGCATCCAGATGGATGTCCCGCTGGGGGAAAGCGATGGTGATGCCGGCCGCGGCCAGGGCTTCGCCAATCAGGTGTCGCAGGTCGCTGGCGACCACCCGTGCCTCCACGCCGGGTTTGACCTCCACCCAAAAATCCAGACTGAACATCAGGGCATCGGCGCCGAAGTCCTCGAACACCACCCGTGGCTCCGGGCTGGCGAGGACGCTGGGGTGGCCATGGGCTACGGCGACCAGAATTTCCGCGATCCGCCGGCTAGGGGAACCGTAGGCGACCCCGATCCTGATCTCGAAGCGGACTACGGGGGTTGAGTAGGTCCAGTTGGTCAGATTCTGCTCCACCAGGGTGCTGTTAGGGATGAGGGTCTCGATCCCCTGACTGTTGCGCACCACCGAGGAGCGCACCCCGATCTCGGTAACCCGGCCACGGATGGCACCGACCTCGATGAGATCACCCGGACGGAAGGGGCGTTCGAACAGGATCATCAGGCCGCTGATCAGATTTTTGAGCGCGTTCTGCATGCCGAAGCCAAGGCCGATGGCGATGGCGCCACCCAGGAAGGCGAAAACCGTCAGGGGAATCTGCACCCAGATCAGGGCAAAGACGACCAGGGCAAACAGGCCCAGGGTCTCGGTCCAACGGCGGGCGATGCGGGCCCGGTTCGGGTCCAAACCGAAGCGGGCTACCGCCAATGCCTCCACGCGGTAAGATAGCCAGCGGCTGAGCCAATAACCGAATACCAGGATGGCGATGGCCCGGATCACCTTGCCGACCGTGATGCTGCGCTTGCCGGTGATGGTCTCTCCCTCGACCTGAATGCTGTCCTCGACGGCCAGGAGCTCATAGTTCCACCCGGCTTGCAGCCAGATGCCCATCGCTGAAAGCAGGTCCCCTGCCCGTGCCCAGTAGGATCGCTGGCGGAGCCGTTGGCCGATCTCGGTTTCCCACCGTCCCAGCAGATTTTCGGATACCCCAATGACCTGCAGAGCTTGATCGAGGAGCCAGGTACGCTCCTGGTAGGCTTCGACCAGCGCCGGGTCACGCCGTGACGCGTCGGAGGCGCCGTCGGTCCCAACCATCAGATCCTGATATCCGAGTTGATTTCGGGCCTGGACGAGCCGCATTTCCAGAAAACGGCGCAGGGCGGTGGCGACCTCTTGCCCTTGGGCAAGGGTCGCCTGGGCATCGCGCAGCGCCTGGGCCGTGGCGTTACCGGCGTTGGCCAGGGACCAGCGGTCCCCCCAAATATCGCTCATGCGCCTGAGTCCCTGCTGACGTAGCAGCAGCAGGCGCAGTCGGCCTTCGGCGTTGTCATAGCGGGCTCTGGCCAGGTCGGCGGCCTGCTGGCGGGCGATAGCATCGGTCGCTGATGCGACGCCTGCCTGATCTGCGTTTGCACCGATCTTCAGCTTCTCCTCGGCCTCTTGCCAGGCGCCGCGGCTGGTGATGCTGGCCGCCATGGCGGTCTCCGTCTCCTGGTCAAGGCGCTCGAGCTGCGCGGTGATTTCACCCAGTACGCGATCCAGTTCCTCGCGCGGGAACTCTATTTGCTCGAAAGGGATGGCCAGCGCCTGCTGGATTCGGGAGAAACGATCCTGGTCATAGGCCCGCTGTTCCTGGGTGAGGCGTCGCTGATCTTCCAGCAGGGCGAGACTGGTCCCTATCACCCGCCCCTGGAGTTCGGCCTGGTCCTTTTGCCACCGTAGGACATCTTGTTCCGCTGGATTCTGCTGGTTGCCCAGTGCCTCGGTGAGCTGACGCAGGCTTTGTTGGGCGCTGTTCCAGCGTTCCTGGGTTGCGTTGTATTGGTGTTGCAGGGCATCCAGTTCCGCATCGTAGGTTGCCAGGGCGAACTGGAGGGAGTGGGCCCGTGCTTGCAGTTGATCCACCGCCAGGTAAGAGTAAGGCGGTCCCACCAAGGGTGGCAGCCACTGGCCCAAGTCCTGGTCGAGACGGGCACGCTGGGCCTTGATATCCGCCAGATCGCCCGCGCGCGCCAGGCGCAGCCGGTATAGACCGGCCAGGTTCGACAGCCGCGCCCGCCGGGCCAGCAGTTCATGGTCGGGGGTGCCAGGCGGTGCCCCGGTTGCCAGGGTCGCCGCCGTCGAGAGGGCCTCCATGGCCGTCGTGACCTCATTCAAGCGCTTTTCCAGGTCCTCGGTCTCATCTCCTTGGTCAGCCGGCAAGGCGGCGGGCAAAAACACCAGGCAGGTCAGCAACATCCACCAGGCCCAGATTGGCCAGGTGAATGGCATGATCAGGGCCCGTGGTTGGGTTCTAGCCTTTTCAGGATGCCGGTTCACAAAGATCCCTCATCAGGCGTCCATCATGGCGATGACGTTGCTAGTTGGTCCAGACGCTCGGCAAGGCGGGCGGCCGTTGTTCCGTCCCCCGCCTCCTGGGCGTAACTGACTCCCGCCGCGAGCAGTTCGGGATGGTAGGGAAAACGTTCCAGGGCCTGGGCGAGGGTGGCGCGTGCCTCCCCCGGCTGGCCCCGATCGTGTTGCGCCACGGCGAGGACGTAGGCGTAGCGGGGATTGTCCGGGCTCAGCGTCGCCGCCCGCGCCAAGAGTCGCAGGGCCTCGTCGGGGCGCCCTTGGCGCACCCGCAGCAGGCCCAGGGCATGGGTCAGGGAGGCGTCCCGAGGTCTTTGACCCAAGCCCTGTAGCAACACCGCTTCCGCCTCGCCCTCGCGCCGCGTTGCCCGGTAGAGGTCCGCCAGGTTGACGTAGGCCGGCGCGAAACCCGCCTCGAGTTTGATCGCGGCGCGGTACTCCGCCTCGGCCTTGGCGTCCTGGCCGCGCTCGGCATGGAAGAGACCCAGGCTCAGATGCGCCTCCGGTCGTTCGGCATTGGCCTCCTGGGCAGCGACATAGTCCGCCATGACGTCTTTAAGGCGGGCCCGGTCCCTGGTCGACAGGCTTTCGTCGGGTACCGGAGCCAGCGCCCGCGCCGCCTTGAGGCGTACCATGCGCACCGGATCATCAAGGAGGGGCAGGGCCAGGCTGGGCCGCCGTGGCACGGGGAGGAGGAGCAAGGTCTCCAGGGCGGCGCCGCGTACCAGCGGGTCGCTGTCCCGCAATGCCACCGCGAGCAGGGGAAGGCTGGCCGGACTGAGGTAAGCCTCGAGCTCCCTCAGGGCGCTAGCACGGGCGATGGCGGGCGCGCCCTGGTCTTGGATCAGGGCGGTGAGCCGTTTGGCCGCGCCGGGTTCACCGCTTCGACCCGCGTGCAGGGCGCTGGCGAAGGGCTGATAACCCTTGCGCTCGGGGCCAAAGGCGGCGGCGATCACCTCCGCCGCCCAGGCGGCATCCTTGTCCTGGTGACAAGCGGTGCAGGGGTCTGGGGTCCCCAGCCGTTGGGAGAGGTCGGGCCGTGGCACGCGCATGGCGTGATCATGGCGAGGATCGACCACCATATAGGTGCGGGCTGGCATGTGGCAGGCGACGCACTGGGCGCCGACGCTACCGAGGGGGTGCAGACTGTGGCTGGGCTGATCATAGCGCGCGGGGGCGTGGCATTGGGCGCAGAGGCTGTTGCCCGGGGCGCGGAGTCGGCCGCTATGGGGATCATGGCAGTCGGAACAGGTGACGCCCTGGGCATACATCCGGCTCTGGAGGAAGGAGCCATAGTTGTAGACCTCGTCCTGCTGCTGGCCATCCGCGAAATACAGTCCCGGGGAGAGCAGCACCGGGTCGTGGGTCTCCAGCAGGGGAGAGCCATGGCGCAGGCCATCGGCGAGACTGGCGCGACGGGAATGGCACTGGGCGCAGACCTCGACCTCGCGGTGGCCGCGCGGGGGCGGGTCGCGCACCGGCTTGCCGCTGGCATCGGGGCTCCAGGTCACCCCGCGGCGCTCGTCGAGGGCGACCACCAGGCCCTTGGTCGCCGCCAGCGCCGGCTCCACCGGCTGGTTGGCCGCCATCCCCTCGGCCCAGGCGAGGTGGTTGGAGCCCGGACCGTGACAGGCCTCGCAGGAGACGTCGAGCTCCGACCAGGTGGTCCGATAACGGTCGGTGGCGCTATCGTAATTGCGCTTCAGGTTGGTGGAATGGCACTCGGCGCACATCCAGTTCCAATTCTGGCTGGGCCGGGTCCAGTGCAATTCATCCTGGGGAGGAATGGGTTCGTCAGGGTAGAGGTGAAACCAGCGCCCGCCGCCCGCTTCCCGGGGCCGTGCGTCCCAGGCGATGGAGAGCGCCTGCATCCGCCCATCCGGGAAGCTGACGAGGTACTGCTGTAAGGGGGTGACGCCGAAGGTATGGCTGATCTGGTAGTCAGCCAGTTTCCCGTCCGGCCCCTCCGTGTTGATAAAGAAGCCGCCGTTGCGGCGGAAGAAGCGGCTGGTGACGCCAAAGTGGGTGAAGGTGGCGTCATCGAAATCGCCGAGCACCGTATCCTCTCCCGCCTTCTGCATGGCCAGGTCGTGGTGGGAGCCGAGCCAGGCCTCCTGTTGGTGGGGGTGACAGGTGGCGCAACGCTCCCGGCCGATGAAGGTCGCGCTGGCCTGGCCAGCCTGGCCGGCGCGGGCCAGTTCCCCGGTCATGGCGCCACCCAACCCCGCCACCGCTACCAGAAAGATGAACAGCGCGGACACGCTGGTCAGGGACATCGGCGGGGATATCCTCAAGTGGCGCGCGGACCTGATGAGTGGCTCGGATGGACTCATCATGGATGCCTGGTTGCGGGGGTTGGGCGCAAAGACGGAATGGATATCGCTCCTGGAATCGTCGGTTGGACGTGGCCGGTGAAGATGACGGCTTAGTCGGGCCCTATGGTCCTCACCCGCCGAATGCGCGCTCCGCTAATGTTGATGGAAAAAATAGCCTCCCCCGATCAGAGGCCAAGCCGCTGGGTTGCAGGGCTCCCGCCGGCTCGGCCTTGGACCGCCTAGGGTATGTGCTCGATCTCCCCGGGGCGCCAGGTCTTGTCAAACCAAGGTTCCAGGGGTCCATACAGCCTCAGGATGGTATTCCAGCTTGTCCCAGGAGCGGTCTGCACCCAATTGGACGCTTTACCGGGCGGCGGCTTGGGTCCGAAATACAGATCGACCGAGCCGTCGGGATTTACCTGAAGATCTTTGGTAAAACTGCTGACGCTGGGGAAGCGTTGATCGGTCTGGATCATCGATCGGGTTTGGTTGCTGTAAAGGATGACGGACCAGAAGTCCTTTACCGGAATATGGGGCGGCAGATGTAGCTGGTAGTTCTTGCCACCGTCGAGTGCCTCGCCACGGGCATCGCGGGCGGTCCAGGCGTATTGGGAGCCTTTGCCCACCATCTTCTCCTCCATGGCGGGCGTGACGCCGGTAGCTAGGAAATAATAGTAGATGTAGGCGTTCAGGTTCAGGACGCCGGGCTGGGTCTGGAACTGGTAGCCACCGATGAAGGGTAGTTGCCAGTAACTGTTGTCATAATAGAAAGCCTCCTTTTCAGGCATGTAGAAGGAGACGGCGCGCGCCGTGGCGTCTCCCACCACCGCCGCTTCGGTGAGGATCTTCTTCATCCGTTCGTCGGGGGCAAAGGGTTTGCCCTTCTGGATGCCGATCGCGGCAAAGTAACCCAGGCGGATCTGATCGAGGGATGCGCTTGGCTCCTGTTGTACGACTTCGTTGAGCAGCTCCCAGAACCGGTAATCGGCGGGCGCGACGGTGTTGAAGGGTTGTTCCGACATGTCCAAAAAGGTCAGGTCCGGCGTGGGTCCATTGGCCGCGGCCAGGGGATAGATGCGGGTGTGTTGCTTCACCAGGTCCACCCCTGGCTTGGGATCACCTTTCACCAGGAAGCTGCGCCAGGGCGCCCAGAGATTGAAGGTTGGTGACTTGACCACCTCGTAGCCGGCTGGCACCTCACCCTGGTAGCCAGGAGGGAGCAGCAGGTATTTGCCCCCTTCACCCTTGTCTGGCCCGGTGATCCCCACGTCCACCACCCAGCGGAACCAGATGTCGTTGATCGCTCCCAGTACCTTGGGGGGCACCTCCAGGACCAGGGGGCCCTGGCTGAGGTCGAGCCAGGTCCAGCTATAGACGGTGTTATCGTTGGCGGTCAGGAAGATGGAGCGGGCATCGAGAAGCTGTTCGAAGATGGGCACCACCTGATTGACCGGCCCCAGGGTGCGGATGGCATTACGGTTCGCCGCT
>SBFV01000285.1 GCA_006227775.1 Gammaproteobacteria bacterium
AGCCCCCCAGGTCGTAGATCAGGGGCTCCCCCCGCGTCAGGACGGCCGCGGCGAGGGTGACCGCGAGCAGCAGGCCCAGGGTCAGGAAGGCCACGGCGAGACGGCCCGCGACCCGCCCGCCCAGGGCGAAAACCAGCAGCATGGCGATCATGGGCAGGAAGAGGGTCAAGGGCAGGAGTTTACCGCTCAGGTCAACCAGGGCGGCGACAGTGTCGGTGCCGAAGGACCGGACAACCGCCAGGAGGGCCTCGATCGCCGTCATGGTGTCGGTCCGAGCCGCGTCTGGTTGGTTGCCCCGGACGCCCGAGGCCCGGTGGCCTGGGGGTGAGCCCCGGCCGGCGCCTTATCCTGTTCAGCGTCAGCGTCAGCGCTGGCCGCGGCCAGGCGCAGGACCAGGGCCACGCCCAGGGCGGTAGCGGCGAAGGCCACCACCAGGCCGGTGATGACCAGGGCCTGGGGGACCGGATCGGCGCCCACCGCCGCTTCCCCGTCCAGAAGACCGCCACCCCGCCGGGCGATGACCCCGAAGAGGAGGAATACGCCGCTATCGAGCAAATTGAGGGCGATGATCTTGCGCAAGGCCCCAGGGTGACAGAGGATGCCATAGAGCCCCAACCCGACCAGCGCCGCGCCGCAGAAACCGAAGAGGCTCAGGCTGGTCATGGCCCGATTTCGCGCCCAGACGCGCTGGCGGCCGGGCTGGCAAGCAGCAGACCCAGGGCGATGGCGATGGACAGGGTAAGGCCGACCTTGATGATGAGGAGGGAGTACCTGGCCCAGCCCTCGGAGTCGGCGAGAAAGCCCATGTCCAGCCAATTGCTGGCGAATCCGACGAGGATGAAGACGAGGGGGCCGGTGATGAGCAGCCAGCGCAAGGCCCAACTGCTGACCGCGGGCGGGCGCATCAGCCCGGTGATCATGGCTAGCAGCCACATGGCCGCGAGGATGGCGCCACCCTGAAAAGGCCCGCCGGGGTGGTGACTCCCGATCCAGGCCAGGTAAAGACCGACCAGGAGACCGCCGGGTAGCAGGGCCCGCGCGAGGCGCCGGAGGCCCGGCGCGGGGCGCGGCAGGTGGGGGAAGTTGGGGCGGCCGCCCCACTCAGGATCTGGTACGAGGGACCAGAGGGCCACCAGGACCATCACCAGGATCAGACCCTCGGTCAGGGAGTCCAGGGCACGAAAGCCGAGCAAGACCCCGGTGACGGGATTACCCAAACCGGTAGCGGCCAGGTGTTCCGTTACCAAGGGGGCCAGACTGACGGCGGGCGCCTGGGTCGCATCCACCACCAGCAGCGAGATCCCCACGGTCACCAGGATAGAGACCAGGCCCACCAGGAGGCGGATGCCCAGGCCCGGCCTGATGGCGGATTCCTCTCGTGGCAGGCGCCTGGCGGCGACCAGGAACAGAATGCCCGTCAGCCCGCCACTAAGGGCGGCCGCGGTCAGGGCCACATCGCTGGCATCCATGCGCACCCAGATTAGCGCGGCCAGCAGGCCGAAGAGGGTGAAGCCCAGGGCGGCGCGAAAACTGGTGCCGGTGACCAGAACCCAGAGGGCCAGGCCCAGAATGAGCAAGGCCAGCAGGCCATCGAGGACCAGGGCCAGGCTGGTCATGATAGGCCTCAAAAACCCTGGATTGGCTGATCGAGGAGGTCGTTGAGGGCGACACCGATGCCCACGGCGTTCTGGTACCAGTTATAGTCGATCATGCTGTCGCCATAGCCGCTGAAACCCTGGATATAGCCGCGCAAGGGCCCCAGGAACGGGGGCGAGGTCCATGACAGGAGGGCCGCGCCCTTGCCGGTGCTCGGGTTGCCGCGACCCATGAGGGTGAAACTGTGGCCCCGCCACTTGTAAATGCCGGTGATATCGCCGTAGCCCAGATAGTCTTCGATGTCCGGGTTGTCGTCATCCTCGTCATTTTCCGCGATACGGATCCAGGGCCGGACCAGCAGGACCAGGTTGTCCCGCTCGAAGCCGAAGGTGGCGATGACCCGATCCCAACTGCGGGACAGGACATCGGTGCGGCCATTGGATTGATGATTAAGCCCAAAGTTGAACAGTCGCCAGTGGAAGCCGCCGCCGAGGTCCAGGTCGGGGTTGTAGCTGACCATCAGTTCGGGCTCGTAATTGGTCTCCCGGAAGGGCTTCGACTTGTCGTCGTTGTAAAGCTGCCACTGGTTCTGCTGGGTGTAGGCCGCCCAGACCCCGAAGCGGCGGTCATCCGTCGCCCAGAGGCGGAACTTGAAGCTGAGCTGGAACCGGGCCTCCACATCGTCGATGGTCAGGTCCTCCGGCGGGAAGAGCGGGGTAAAGGGATGCTCGTTGGGATTGTCGGACCAACGGGCGAAAAGGATGTAGTTGGGCCGATAAAGATTGATGCCATAGCGCGCCGAGTCCGGGCTCAGGGCCCAGGCCGTGGTGAGGAGCGAACTGACGGGCTTCTCATCCCCGGGTACCGCCAGCTCGGGTGAGGCACCGTCCTGGGGCCTGGCGGTGACCGGCGTCGCCGGCAATGTCATGGGTTGGCTGGCGGCGGTTGCTAGGGTCCCCGGGGCGGTGGGCTTGGCTACCAGGGCCGCGGCCCGGTCATAACAGGCCAGGCGCTCCTGGTCGCCGGGAATGGCGGCGCAGGATGCAAAGTCCCCGGCCAGACCCTCCCCGGTGAAGAGGGTTGCCAGGCCCAGACCCAGTAGCGACGCCAGCGTCAGGGGAGGGCGCGAGCCCGCGGGAATCCGCGGGACCATTTTCATATCGTATTTTCGTTTCACGCTGTTATTCAAAAAGATCCAAAAAGGGTACCCAGGACGATTACGGCCACCAGCGCCAGCAGGGCGCCGAGGATGCCGACCATGACGATGTCCAGGTAGCTGTCGCGGTGGGTGACGCCGCAGACGGCGAACAAGGTCACCACGGCGCCGTTGTGCGGCAGGCTGTCCAGGGTACCGGAGGCGATGACGGCGACCCGGTGCAAAAGCCCCGGATCCATGCCGATGGCCGTGGCCATTTGCAGATAGGTGGCCCCCAAAGACTCCAGGGCGATGGTCATGCCGCCGGAGGCCGAGCCGGTGAGGGCCGACAGAAGGGTGGTACTGACCGCCAGGGACACCAGGGCGCCGCCCTCGATACCCAGTACCCATGCCCTTACCAGTTCGAAGGCCGGCAGGGCGGCGACCACGGCACCGAAACCCACCAGGCTGGCCACGCTCAAGGCCGGCAGCACGGAGGCATTGGCGCCGGCGTCCATGCTTTCCCGGACCCGGACCAGGCGGCGGGCATTCATCGCCAGCAGCACCAGAATGGCCGCGAAGAGGGCGATGATGACCGCCCAGATACCGCCTACGGCCTGCAGGGAGGTCGGCCCCCAGCGTTCTTCCGCCAGAAAAGACAGATCAAGCCGCGGCAGCACCACGAGCGACATCAGCAGGTTGACGATGATGACCACCATCAGTGGCAGGAAGGCGACCAAGATCGAAGGCTGGTCGGGACTGCGATGCCCGTGGTGCATCTCGGGGGGATCGAAGTTCTGGACGACGGTGCTGCGCTCCCGGACGAAGGGATCCTCCGCCGCACCATCCGGATCCGGGTGGCCGGAGACCAGGCTGGCGGCTCCCTGCCCTTGGCGCTTGGCCTGGGCCACCCTGAGCCCCATCCACCAGAGCCCGAAGACCAGCATGATAACGGAGGCGATGAGACCCAGCCCCGGCGCGGCGAAGGGCGTGGAACCAAAGAAGGGCATGGGGATGGCGTTCTGGATGGCCGGCGTGCCCGGCATGGCCGACATGGTGAAGCTGGCGGCTCCCAGCCAGATGGCGCCGGGCGCCAGGCGTCCTGGAATGCCGGCATCGCGGAACAGGGCCAGGGCCATGGGCGCCAGGACGAAGAAGGCCACGAACAGGCTCACCCCGCCATAGGTCACCAGGGCGCCGGCGAGCACCACGGCCAACACCGCATGGCGGGGACCCAACTTGCCGCTCATGAAGCGCGCGATGGCCGTGACCGACCCGCTGTCGTCCATCAGTTTGCCGAAGAGGGCACCCAGCAAGAAGAGCGGAAAGAACTGGGCAAGGAACCCGGCGGTACTGTCCATGAAGGTATGGGTCCAATGGGCGAGCAAGGGCTCCATGGCAAAGAGGGCGGCAACCAGTGCCGCGCCCGGTGCCAGGATCAGGACGCTCCAACCGCGATAGGCCAAACCAATGAGCAAGGTAAGGGCGATAAGAATGCCTAAAAGACCCATCTCGTTGTCCTGCAAAGGTACTATCGCCCTGGCAGACGGCTGGTCGTTGGTTGTAACCGGTATCTGGCCGGCACAGGCAAGCGCAAGAATACCGGCCAGTTGACCTGCATCCGTTCAGGGTGCCAAGAGCGTCGGCCGGTTAATTACTGAAACTGCCCCGGGCGTGTTCATCCACCAGGACGCCACCCAATGCCCCGACACCGGCACCGATCAGGGCACCCTTGCCCGCGTTACCGCTGAAGGAGCCGATGATGGCACCACTACCCGCCCCCAGAGCGGTTCCGCTGGCCACCCGGGATCGGGAGGTGTCACCGCAAGCGGTCAACATGAGGAGAGAGCCAGTGACGGCGATCAGAGCATAGGTCATTGGTTTCATGTGGTTTCTCCGAAATTCTTCTACCCGTTAGGGATGCTGGACATGGATTACGGCCAAGGCGATTGGGATTCGTCCCAGGCCCGGGTTATGGGGGGTTATTTACAGGGATAAGCCGCAGCCAAGGCCCGCACCACGGCCACCGCCGGTGGTTCCCCCATGTAATCCGCCCGGTCGGCATGCTTTTGCCCCCAGGCAAGGAATACCTCCCGGGCCTGGGCAAGCGTAGTGCCCTTGGGCGGGCAGATCAGCGGCTTCATTTTTTTCCGGTCACTCACGGCATCGTGGTACTGCACCGTTGCCTCGAGAAAGGCGCGACAGCCGAAGGCCGCCGCCTCCGCCTCGCTGGAGCAGACCTCGATCAGATCCTTGGCTGTTTCATAGCTAAAGGATTGCTCCGTTAGGGCGCCATATACCGGCCCCATGGCCTGGCTGGCGAAAAGGGCGGCGATAGCGAGGGGATAACGACTCTTAAACGTCATGGGACAGGGCTCCTGGCGGCTTCAAGTGGGAGGGATTGGAGGAATGACTTGGATTGCGGCCCGAGAAACGAGGCCGGGGACTCAATAATAGAGGAATCCCGACAGGCGCATCAGGGCGAAGTGAAAAAACCGCCGCGCAGCCAGGGCGAGGGTGATGGTCACGCGGTCCGGTGGGCATGGCCGATGTCGGCCATCAGGACCTCGCGGGAGGTCCGCGACGGTCAGCCGAACGCGAACGCCGATAGCCGGGTCTCCATGACCCGGTCGGAAAAGACCTGCTTGCCCTGATCCCGGCCAGCGGCGCCGGCCACCACCATCAGGGGCAGCAGATGCTCCTCGGCCCCGCGGGGATGGCTCAGGCGGGCCGAGGGCGCCTGCTCCCAGTTGGCCAGCAACTTCTCACGCTCCTCGGGAGCGGCCGTCACCGCCTGGACCAGCCAGTGGTCGAATGCATCGGCGATGGGGCCATAGCGGGGATCGCCATAGCCGCGCATATTGTGGAAACTCATCCCGCTGCCAATGATCAGAATCCCGTCGTCACGCAGAGGCTCCAGTGCCCGGCCGACGGCGAGATGGAGCCGCGGGTCCAGGTGCTGCTGCAATGACAACTGTACGACGGGGATCTCCGCGCCGGGGAATACCAGCAGCAGAGGGATGAAGACGCCATGGTCGAAACCGCGCTTGGGGTTGGTGTGCGCGGGCAATTGCGCCCCTGCCAGCAAGGCGGCGATGCGCGCCGCCACTGCCGGGTCGCCAGGCGCCGGATAGTGTAAGGTGTAAGTATTTGGCGGGAAGCCGAAATAATCGTAAATCAGTGCAGGTTGATCCCCACTGGTCACCTCGAAGGCGGATGTCAGCCAATGCGCCGAGACGACGACGATGGCGTGAGGACGCCGCGGCAAGGTGGCCGCCGCCCCCTTCAGGAAGCCCGCCATCCGGTCCCAGGCATGGGCCGGCTGCCAATCCATGAAGAAACAGGGGCCCGCGCCATGGGGCAGGAACCAGGCAGGCATCCGGGCCTTGGTCCCGGCGGAAGGGGTGGAGATAGTGACTGTCATGGGGGGCTCCCTGATTGATGGTTCATGGGCATCCCCGCCCCGAGCGGGGGATGCTGAGGAATTCATATCCGAGCGTTGAGGTGTGATGATGGAATATGGGGCCGACCCTGGTGGACCCATGGGGCCGGACTGATGAATACCGCCCCCCGTTCCGCGACCCTCGGGCTTGACGCCAACCCCGGCTTCCCTGCACAGTCCAATCTACTGTCCCGCCGAGGCCGAAATGAGCGTGATCCTGGACCCTTTTCTTAACGTCATGGCCGACAAACATGGCCCGGATCACTGCTTCAGCGAGGGGGCGTGGCCGCACCGCAAGGTGGATGGGAACCTGCTGCCTCTCGACGATGGGGCCCTGGCCGCCAAGGAGATCCCGCCCCGGGCCCTCATGGGTGGTGCCCCGGCACCGCTCGTCGCGGTGGTCAGGCACCCGCGTCGCGCTTGCCCGGATCATCCCTATTCAACCCAGCCGCGGAGCCCCTGCCATGTCACCCTACATTGACATGACCCATAGCCAACCCAACGACAGTCTGTTCGATCTGCCCCCCCTATCCCTCACCGCGGAAGGGCTGGCGCTGGATTTCAAACGCTACTACGCGAACACCTTTGGCCGGGACCGGGACTGCCGCTCGACCTACTACCCCTACCGGGCCCTGTCGGTGGTCATGCGGGACCGCCTGATGGAGCGGTGGAAACGCACCCGCCAGGCCCATGACGAGGCTGACTGCAAACGCACCTATTACCTGTCCCTGGAGTTCCTGATGGGGCGGGCCCTGTGCAACGCCATGTTCAATCTCGGCCTGACGGACGCGGCCGCCGAAGGGCTCTACCGACTGGGGCTACATCTGGAAGAACTTGCCGCCAGCGAACCGGACGCGGGCCTGGGCAATGGCGGCTTGGGCCGGCTGGCGGCCTGCTTCCTGGACTCCTGCGCCACCCTGCAACTGCCGGTCAAGGGGTATGGCCTGCGCTACGAATACGGCATGTTCCGTCAGAACCTGGACAACGGTTTCCAGGTCGAGGAGCCGGATCACTGGCTGCGCGACGGTAATCCCTGGGAGCTGGAGCGTCCGGAGTACACCCAGCGCATCCAGTTCGGTGGCCATGTGGAATTCCGGCAGGACGATACCGGCCGGCTCATGGCCCACTGGCTGGATACCAGGGACGTCCTGGCGGTACCTTTCGACACCCCCATCCCCGGCTACCGCAACGATACGATCAACACCCTGCGCCTCTGGAAGTCCGTCGCCTCCGACGAGTTCAACCTCGGCGAGTTCAACGCCGGCAGCTATCCAGAATCCGTCGCCGCCAAGAACGAAGCGGAGCACATCACCATGGTGCTCTATCCCAACGATGCCAGCGAGAACGGCAAGGAGTTACGGCTACGCCAACAGTATTTCCTCGCCAGCGCCAGTCTCAAGGACGTGCTGCGGGAGTGGCTGCGACTGCATGACAGGGATTTCAGCCGTTTCGCCGAGAAGAACTGCTTCCAGCTCAATGACACCCATCCCGCCATCTCGGTGGCGGAGCTCATGCGGCTGCTGATGGACGAGCATCGTCTGGAATGGCATCAGGCCTGGTCCATCACCACCGCCACCATGGCCTATACCAACCACACCCTCTTGCCCGAGGCCCTGGAGCGCTGGCCGGTGCGCCTGTTCCAGTCGTTGCTGCCACGCCATCTGCAGATCATCTACGAGATCAACGCCCGTTTTCTCACCGAGGTGGCCTCCCGCTGGCCCGGCGACCTGGGCCGTCAGGCGCGCATGTCCCTGATCGAGGAGGGCCAGGACCCCCAGATTCGCATGGCCTATCTGGCCATCGTCGGCAGCTTTTCCGTCAATGGCGTCGCCGAACTCCACTCCCGGCTGCTGGTGGAAGGCCTGTTCCGGGATTTCCATGAACTCTGGCCCCATAAGTTCAACAACAAGACCAATGGGGTCACACCGCGCCGTTGGCTGGCCATGTGTAACTCGGGCCTGCGGGACCTCCTCAACGAGACCATCGGCCAAGGCTGGGTACGCGACCTTGGCCAACTGGCGCAAATCGCGCCCTTGGCCGAAGATCCCGCCTTCCGCGAGCGCTTCCGCGCCATCAAACGGGCCAACAAAGAAACCCTGGCCAGGCTGATCGCCCGGGATTGCCACGTGGAGTTCGACGCCGAGGCGCTGTTTGACGTCCAGGTTAAACGCATCCATGAATACAAGCGTCAACTCCTCAACCTGCTGCACGTCATCCACCTCTACAACCGCGTCAAGCGCGGCGATACGCGGCACTGGACGCCGCGCTGCGTCCTCATTGGCGGTAAAGCCGCCCCCGGCTACGCCATGGCCAAGCTGATCATTAAGCTCATCAACAATGTTGCCCGGGTGGTGAACAGTGATCGGGCCACCCAGGGTCTACTGCGGCTGGCCTTCATCCCTGACTACCGGGTGTCAGTGATGGAGGTCATCGCCCCGGGAACCGACCTGTCCGAGCAAATCTCCACCGCCGGCAAAGAGGCCTCGGGTACCGGCAACATGAAGTTCATGATGAACGGCGCCGTTACCATCGGGACCCTGGACGGCGCCAACATCGAGATCCGGGATCAGGCGGGAGAGGACAACTTTTTCCTCTTCGGTCTCACCGCCGAGGCGGTGGAGGCCCTTCGGCCCCGTTACGACCCCAACGGGCTGATCGAGAGCCACCTGGAATTGCGTGAGGTCATGGCCCTGCTCGAATCGGGCCACTTCAATCAGTTTGAACCCGGTCTCTTCGACCCCATCGTCCACGCCATCCGCAGCCCCCAGGATCCCTGGATGACCGCCGCCGACTTCCCTTCCTACCTCCAGGCCCAGGAGAGCGCCGCGGCGGCCTTCCGCGACACCGAGCTGTGGACCCGAATGGCCATCCTGAATACTGCTCACAGCGGCCGATTTTCCTCCGATCGCACTATCGGGGAATACAATCGGGATATCTGGCGACTCCCGGCGGTCAAGCCGCTGCCCGTATAATCCGCGTGAGCGGTCGCCCCACGCAGCCTGCCGTTGGTCGGAGCCGGATGCCTTGGCACTGCCCTCTCACCCGCCTGAGCGGTCGCCCCACCCCCTGGTTGATGAATGACGCGGCGGGGGTCCCGCACCCTGACGTTGATCAGCGATCTGGCCACGTCCCTCCTCTTGCAAGGGCAGTGCGGCTGTTTTTTACCTTGAACAGGGGGCTGGGGTTTGACCGCAACGCGACTTGGGTGTAAGAAATTGCCTATCCGGCCCAGCGGGGCCGGCGGGACTCGCCATCTGAAGGGCGAGCCATGAGGAGACCACCAGCCCCATCGGAGAATCTAGCCGTGTCTATCCTAAAGTCCAGGATCGCCATTACGCTGGCCGCCGCCGGCGCCGCCCTGCTCATCTCACCCGCCGTACAGTCCTTCAACTTCGGGGACATGATGAACCCCGGCAAGTGGATGGGCGGCAACAAGTACGACGATGATTACTATGACGACCGGGATTACGGTCCTTACGGACCCCCGCCGGGCTATGGCTATGGCTATGGCTACCCCCCTTACGGCGCGCCCTATTCCGGGGGTTATGGCGCCCCGGGCTACGGTTCTCCTTACGGACCGCCATTGGGAGCCACCCCGGCCTGGACGGCCCCCGCCCGGCCGGCGGCACCCGCGGCTCCGGCAGCCAGTCCTCCCGCCTCCGCCGCTCCCGTCGCCAAGGATGCCAAATCCCAGGAGATCGAAGCCCTCAAGCGCCGCGTCGAAGAACTGGAGGCCCGGCAGGCACCCCCACCACCGTCTTATCCCCCCCTGCCGCCCCTTGATCGGGGCGCCAACCCGCCCGCCCCGGGCACAAGCGGAATCGGCTCCGGCTCCGCCTTGCCCCCCACCACCTTCCGTCCCCTCGACAAATACTGACGACGGCGGCAACCATCATCCTTGCCAAGCCCTGCGCATGCGGGGCTTGGCCTATTGGTGGCCACCGGGGGATCTACCCTCCGCAGCAGGGCATTTTCGGCTCGGAGCGAAACAATCCACCACTCAGCGGTGTCAGGTCCCGAGGCGACGCATGGTGATTTTCGGTCGAGCGGGTAGGGGCGAGGAAACGAAGACTCGAATTGCCCTGGGGATCGCCCAACCAGGGGAGCAGTCATGAGAACCCTTTTCGTCCTCGTCCTATCCCTCCTCTCGGTTAGCCTGGGCGCCAACGATTCCGTCACCATCTATCAGCTCGCCGGCCAGCGCCAATGTGACGCCGACGACGGAGTAGCGGTGGAGAGAGCCGCGGACCTGTTACGCGCCCAGGGCCTCAAAGTGCGCAGCGCGGAACGTCGCCAACTGCCCCTGGATATCCCCCGGCTCTGTGGCGCCCCCACCCCCGCCGCCAATGTCATCACCCTGTCCGCCACCGACTGGGCTGCCTTCACCGCCAAGAACCCGGATGCTGGCGGTTACGGGGTCTGGGTTTTCGACGATGACCCGGCGGAGATCTACCATTACGACGGCACCCTCCAGTGCGGCTATGGCGAGGAAATCCCCCTCCAGGGGCACGCGGAACTGCTGGCCACCAAAGGCATCGCGGTCTTGTCCAGCCGCAAGGGCACGGATGGACTGGTGCATCTGGCCGTCTGTGGCGCCAGCACCGGCGCCATCAACGTCTTCGCCATCCCCGCCAAGGACCTGCCGGCGGCGCTGGAGCTGGGTTTCAGACTGCTCGTCACCCACGGGATGACGGAGCGGACCCAGCGTCCCCCGCGGCGCCCCACCCCCAACCCCGCTGAGGCTCGGGGGGCTCATCCCGGCAAGGGCACCATTCCCCTGCTCTGGTAGCCCTGAGGCCCGAGGCTGCCCCCCGCTGGCGCTTGCGGGCTTTCACTACTGCCTCCAATAACTCATAGATTTTACGAGATCTTTGGTTTACCCAGATCATCCGCGGAAAGACCGAAAGAAATGACGTGCGTCCAGTATCCGGACCTATTCATCCAGCCAGCGAACCAGGTACCACACCTGCTGGCCTTCGGATGACCGGGAGGGTCCATAGACCAGGGCGGGATGGATGTACCGCCCGGGATCGGCCCCCGCTTGGGCACTCGCCGCGTCGGCCACGGGGGTGACGCAGCCCGAAGGGAAACGCGGGCGGTCCCGGCGCCGGGACTTGACCAGGGCATAGCGCTCCCCAAGGGCATGGGAATCGGGATCGATCAGGATCTGAGGCATCAACGAAAATGAGGTCGTATGGACTAAAATAGCGCCACTTTGGGTCCTTGGTCCCCCTTCATGGAGTAGTAACGGATGATCGCCCATCACGCCCTGGTCCTCAATCTCCACCAACCGGCCGGCAATCTCCAGGCCATGCTCGACGATGACAACTGGGAGGCCAAGGAGATCCTCTATGCCCTGGACCGCATGCCCCGCAGCCTCTGGGGTTACGAGGACCTGGCCCGGGTCCATCTGTCCCTGTCCGGTACCCTGCTGGAGACCCTCTCGGACCCGGCCTTTCAGGAGCGCGTCTACGGCATCGTGGATTGCGGCTCCCTGCTCTGGCATTTACAAAACCAGGATATCTTCGAGATCCTCGGTACCGGCTATTACCATCCGGTCCTGCCTTTGATCCCTGAGTCCGACCGGCCCCTGCAACTGCAGCGCTGGCTGGATTTGGCCCGCCATCTCTTCTGGCGTCCCGACTTCCAGGGTTTCTGGCCGCCGGAGATGGGCTTCTCCATGGAGCTCATCCCGCTGCTGCGCGCCATGGGGTATCGCTATGTCCTGGTGGACAGCGAGCATGTGGAGCCGGTGACGCCGATGAAGTGGCACGAGCTGCGCTACCGTCCCCACGTCGCCCGCCATCAGGGCGCCGAGATCCTGGTGATCGTCCGCGATCGGGACCTGTCGAACGCCCAGGAATCGGGCATGGAACTGGACTGGTTCCTCAAGGAAGTGGAGGAACGCACCAAATGGTGCGAATGCCCGCCCCTGGTGACCACCTGTACCGACGGCGAGAACGGGGGCTGGTTCCGCAACACCACCCCCGGGGCCAACTTCTGGACCGCCTTCTACCTGCCGCTGTTGGAGCGGGTCCGCGCCGGCCAGTCCCCGGTCAAACCGACCTTCATCTCCGCCTATCTCAACGCCTACGGCCCCATGGGCGAGGTCTGGGTGGACACCGGCGCCTGGAATACCGGCTGGCATGACGGCCGGGGCTTCGTCCAGTGGACCGGCTCCGCCAACCAGAAGGCCAGCCTCAACGCCCTGCGCATCCAGAACCGCGCCCTTGACGAGGTACGGGAACGGCTCAAGGCGCTGGGTCAGGGCCTGGCCCAGGACCAGGCCTTGGCGCGCGATCTGGAGGAGGCCACCTGGCGCCTGCTGCGCGCCGAGACGAGCTGCAATTTCTACTGGGGCGAGGCCTGGGTCGGCCGGGCCGAGGCGGATCTCGAGGTCTCCCGCCAGGCCCTAGAGCGGGTCAAGGCGCGCCTGCCCGTGACGGCGTCCCCGTCGGGGGCAACAACCGCTTCGGTCCCGGGTCCGGAGACGGGCCCCGAACCAGACTCAGCCCCAAACCCGGACCCGGTTCGTGGCCCAGACCCCTCACGAGACCCGACCCAGTCCGGTGCCTAAACCGCCCTGACGACCGCTCCGCTCCGATCCGCCTGACGACGGCGGCATACCGCCAATGCATTCAACACCCACTCAAGCCACTCAGAAGATTCCAGCCGTGCAACCGCTTCCCGAATATCCCGCAGGTGTCCTCAACGTTTCCGGCCACGAGGCCGCGGTCGCCCAAGTCCTGGCCACGGGCGCCGCCAAGACCCTGTTCCTCGACCGTGGAGGCATCGACTTCGGCCAGGTGCGCGCCGCCACCGCCATCGCCCTGCACATGCACCAGCCCCTGATCCCGGCGGGAGGTCCCGACCTGCGCACCGCCGCCATCATCGGCAACCTCCAGCACATGATGGAAAACCAGGGCATTGGCGACAACCACAATGCCCCGGTCTTCGTCTGGTGCTACAAGCGCATGGGCGAGTTCATCCCCCAACTCATCGCCGAGGGCAAGTCGCCACGGGTCATGCTCGAATACTCCGGCACCCTGCTGCATGGCCTGCGCCAGATGGGTCGCGACGACGTCATCGACGCCCTCAAGGGCATCACCTGCAACCCGGACTTCAACTGGGCGGTGGAGTGGCTGGGCATGCCTTGGGGCCATGCCGTCGCACCCTCCACCCCGGTGCAGGATTACCGGCTGCACGTGCGGGCCTGGCAGCACCACTTCGCCGCCATCTTTGGCTGGGAGGCCCTGGCGCGGGTGCGCGGCTTTTCCCCCAGCGAAATGGCCTTGCCCAACCACCCAGACGTCGCCTATGCCTTCGTCAAGACCCTGCGCGACTGCGGTTATCAATGGGTCCTGGTCCAGGAGCACACCGTCGAGCAGCCGGACGACGGCCGCCACCCCGCACGTCCCCACCTGCCCCATCGCCTGGTCTGCACCAATTCCCAGGGCGAGACCGCCGATATCATCGCCATCGTCAAGACCCAGGGCTCGGACACCAAGCTGGTGGCCCAGATGCAGCCCTGGTATGAAGCCCAGGGCCTGAGCCGGCTGGAGCTGGCTGGAAAATCCGTGCCGCCCCTGGTCACCCAGATCGCCGACGGCGAGAACGGCGGCGTCATGATGAACGAGTTCCCCCCCAAGTACCTGGAGGTGGTCCGCGCCGCCAGCGGCTCCGCCGTGCCGCTGCTGAACGTCAGCGAGTACCTGGAGCACCTCTTCGCCCTGGGCATCCGCCCCGCCGACCTGCCGGTGATCCAGCCCCTCTTCCACGGCAGGATCTGGGAGCGCATGCAACCGGGCGACGGCCCCGCGCGCCTGGCCGCGGTCATCGACGATATCAAGCGCAGCGATCACCGCTTCCACATGGAGGGTGGGAGCTGGACCAACGACCTCTCCTGGGTGCGGGGCTACGACAACGTCCTGGCTCCCATGGAAGCGGCCAGCGCCCTGTTCAACGCGAAGGTCCTCCGGCCCGGCGTGCCCAGCGACCAGCATCGCTATCGCAACGCCCTCTTCCACCTCATGTCCTCCCAGACCAGTTGCTATCGCTACTGGGGCCAGGGCCTGTGGACCGACTATGGCCGAGAGATCTGCCGGCGGACGGAGGAGATCCTGTGCCACGACTTTGGCTGAGGACAGGCCGATACGATCAGGGCGCCTGGCCCTTTGATCCGGCCCCCGTGATTTCCCCTTGGGGGAAGCTGATTATTGGCCTTCCTGGCCAAAATCAGCATGCGGTTGGCAAACGCGGATTTTGAACCGCTTCCATTCCAGCGCGGGGGCCCGAAAAGGGCGGGGCATCCCGTACCCGCACGCGGGAACCGCCAAAGAAATCGTCTAAAGAAATCGGCGTTTCACTCAATTTCCGATGAGTCTGGCGATCCGCTTGTTTTCCGTGACCACATCCTTGCGAATCACCGCATAGTCGGTAACCTGCATAAGCTGGTTCCGTGCCGGCACAAGTCTGGTAGCCCAGGGAGACTTCTGGATGCCAAAAATCCGGTAACCATGTGGCTCCGTCACCGACTTTACCGCATGGAATGCCGCTGCCTCGGCGGCGTGATTTTCGAAGACAAGGGCTTTACATGTCTGGGATGCGATGCCCGGCTCAAGGGATCGGAAAACTTGCGGTTCGTGACCTTCTACATCGATCTTCACGATTGTTGGCCAGCCGAATTGGGAACCTTCGGCAACCTGAGATGCCGTCCGGATTTTAATCACCTCGCTTTCGTCATCGGGACCGCCTGGCTGGATATGCAAACTCGCTCCACCAAAATTGGAATTGGGTATCACCAGGGTCAGCTCGGCCTCTTCCTCCCCCAAACCCGCTTGCACATACTCATAACGACCCGGGCATAGCGATTCCAGGTTGATTATATTGTTGGCACATAGCTTGGCTTGGGGTTCGATCGCAACGACGTGGAGTAATGGTAGTTTTGCGGCCAGACTGCAGAAGCAGGCACCCTTGTTGGCACCGATGTCCCATAACACCTCATTGACGTCGGGGTTACATGCTTTCTCCAGGATTTCGATAACTTCCGGGTCGAATGATCTGAGCATGGCAAAATGCCAACCAACCAGATCATAAGGATCCACGATGACGTTGCGCCCGTGGATCGAAAAAGCAACGAGATCCCCGCTTTTATTCCAGGCCTTGGGCGTGATCCGGTCCAGCAGCCTGTGTTTTCCATGCTTGATGGGCATTGCACGGAGGAGCAGTGACACCAGGGTCTCACTGAACGAAAGCTGACGCGTCGCTTTCTCGCGAATGTTTTCTTGGTTACCCATGTATTTCTCGGAACTTTCTGCACCGATCATGGCGTGACTGTCGTGCAAGCGAATTACAAGAAACCAGCGACCCGCCGGGCCGGGAACGCGCAGCGTGCATGAGATCGGCAGGGCATGGTCTGCATCTTACTCTGTCTTTCTCGCGATATACACACTGCGCCTCGACTTTGGCTAAGGAGCGGGCTGTATCACCCTGCGCAGAATTCATCCACCAAGGCCGGTCGGAATCCAACCACGCTCGACGCAATCTCTAAAACACCATGCCGGGGTGGTTTCAGTTTTGTAATTCCAGAAAAACCACCCCATGTATTTTTCAAACGTCAGCATCTGCGCCGCGGCATAACCACGATAAGCCAGCGTCATTTGGTAATCATCCATGTTTTCTAAAGCATGATTGAAGGGACCTTCCGCCCAGAGGGAAACGACCTTCAAATCCATGCCTAGACTCCATTCACCACAATACACCGGCAGATTTAATTCCTTGATAATTCCGTCGGCTTCATTTTTCAATTCAATCACGCTTTTGTGAATGTGCCCATAAATATCCAAATCAATGTCTTCGCGCATGAAACACTGATAACGATGAATGTCCATGATGACATTCTCAAATTCCGGCGGCTGCATAAAACCCATATAATGCCGATGCGAGCGGAAGCCATCATGGAACACCACGGCCACGCTGTCTGGCGAACAATATTCGCGAATGCGATGATAGGCGGCAAGGTAATATTTTTTTAATACTTCCGTATCTATATCCCAACGAGGTTCGTTTAAGACCTCAATGCCATGCAGGGCCGGCGCGCGGTGATAACGCTCAGCTAACCACGCCATGAAGTTTATGGCGTGGTCGATGTATTCCTGCCGGGTATGCCATTCGCATACGTCCATGATACCGCCATTATCGAACCCGTTCTGACAGCCTGGGGCCGCATGCAAATCGAGGATGACGGCCAGTTCAAATTCCTCCGCCCATTGCATCACATGATCCACAATCGCCAAACCGCCTTCAACAAATGGGTAGCGGCTTTCGCCATAAAAACGATGATACGGATAATTTTTTCCAAATAACCAATGTCCAACGGGTAAACGCACCGCATTCACACCGACGCTGGCAAGCCACTGAAAATCATCCCTGGTGATAAATGAATTCCAATGCCGTTGTAAGCGTTTTGTCGCGGCTTCCATGCCCAATTCCGTGCAGAATGAGGTTTCATCTCTAGCCGCAAGCCCCTCGAATAAACTCGGGGTAATCCACTTTTCTAAAACCAACCAGCCGCCGAGATTTACGCCGCGAAGTTTTTTTGGATGAGGCATGTCATTCTCCCGGGAATTCTAAAGTCTTTTCGTGGAACAACGGAGCGTTTTCTAAGTGAGTGATGCTCAACAAGGTAGCATTGGGCAAGTATTGATGAATTAAGCGCAGCATTTGTTCTTCACTGGCGGCGTCCAAAGAATCAAAGGCCTCCTGCAAAAATATCCAATGCGGTTTGTTTAATAACAATCGCACCATGCCCAGGCGTTGTTGTTCTTTGCGCGATAAACTGCGAGTCCAAACATCCACGTTATCCAGTTGTTCAATCAGATGGTTCAACCCGACAACCATCAGCGTTTGCGCTATTTCCTCATGGGTGAAACAAGATCCTGACTTGGGATAACAAATCGCTTCACGCAGCGTGAAGTTCGCGGGAAGATGAGGACGGGGCGGCATGAAGAATAATTTGTCATTATTTGGCAATTCGATCCTTCCCGATCCCCAAGGACGAAGTTGCGCAATGGCGCGGAATAATTTCGCCCCCGTAAACGTATTGCCCGTAATCAAAACATGATCCCCTTGCTGAATTTCCATGTTAATGCCACTGGCAAGCACGGGACCATTTAATTTGGCAATGGTTAAATCGCGGAGCGCCAATACCGGTTTGTTGGCTTGCTCGACCACTATCCAATGATGTTCTGGCTTGGCGATTTCTTCATCAACCGCGTCCAGGGCTTTAATCAAACCCAATACCCGTTCCACGGAAGCACGCCACAAGGCAATACTTGCCAAATTATTCACAGGCCATGATAAAGCCGATGCCATTTCCTGAAAGGCTTGAGCGGACTGCATCAATGCACCCAGACTGATCGCACCTGAAATATAACGGGGGGAAGAAACCAAAACGGGGAATGCCATGGACAACAAACCATAGCCTGTACTGAAGGCCAATATGTATTGCCACGCGCCGGTTTGTTGTGACCAGACTTCCTGGATCTGAGTAAATAATTTCCTAAAACGCTTTTTTTCAAAATTTTCGGCCTCAATCAAGGCAATGGCTTGGCTGTTTTCTCGGGCATCAATTAAACCAGAACGAAAATTGGCTTCAGCCGTTTGATTGGCATAGGTGGCTTTTGTTAAAGGGATACCCACCAACCAGCCTAGCCATGAGGCTAACCCTGCATAGACAATGGCAATCCACACCAAATGACCCCGTAGATCGAAGGTGAAGACAAAATCAACGGTAATGACACCCGACAAAGACCACAGAATCTGCGTAAAACTGATCAGTGACAAACACGAATAAAATAAAGAATGGCCCAACGAAATCGCCGATTCCGTGGCAATACGGCAATCCTCTGCAATCCTTTCATCAGGATTGTCATGCTCACCCGGCATATGCGATACCAGATAATGCCGACCATCATTCATCCAACGGTCCGTGACCTTTTCGGTCAACCAAGTACGCCAATCAATCATTAATCGCCGTTTAACGGTTAAATGCGATACCGTAATCAAAATACTGGCCAGCATAATCACCAAAAGCACCATGATCTGCTTGGTCAAGCCGGACATCGAATGCTGCTCGATGGCATCAAATAACGCCGCGTTCCACTTATTCACCAGGACCGCCATCACGATTTGCAAAACGGTCAGCCCCACTAAAATCACAGTTAAACGCCATACTATCTTTTTATTATCAGAAAACCAGAATCCACCCGCGAAACGAACAAAATCCATAAAAAAACTTTGCGAGACCCGCATGGAAATGCACTCTTGATAATGGATTATTTAAGCGCCCATTTCACCCAAATATAATGCGCGGCATATCTTATATTTTCCAATCCAGTGTTGCGAGCAATGGATAATGATCGGATGGATAAACGGCATTTTCATGGTAATAGTCCAAGCAACTGCTTTGTATTTTAAAATGGGCGGACACCAGTATCCAATCAATCGGGCCACCCTTATCAATCATGCCAT
>SBFV01000014.1 GCA_006227775.1 Gammaproteobacteria bacterium
CCGACCACGGCAAAGCCGACGACGAAGGATTGCCATTCCTGGACTGCCGCCGGAAGCAGGGGCAGCACGAAACGCAGCAGGCCGTAGATGCCGACCTTGAGCCCAAGCAGGAAGGTCGGGGCCAGGGCGATGTTGCCGTGTTCCGCCAAAGGCGGCAGCCAGCCATGTAGGGGAAAGAGGGGGGTACGGATCGCCAGGCCGTAAAACAGCAGGTAGAAGGCCAGGGTCTGGAAGGCCGGCTCCACCCCCAGGCGCCGGAGCTCGATCAGGTCGAAGGTCCAGCCGCCGCCCTGGGCATGGGTCTGTCCCCAGCCGATGATCAGGGCGCCCGCCAACAACAGGGCCAGGGCCGTGCCCATGAACTTGTAAAAGGTCTTCAGGGCCGGGCCCATGCGTGGCGAGGTGGCCCAGTGGCGTAACACGGCACCGACCAGCCCGATCTGGAGGGCGAGGGCCAGGATGAACCATAACAGGTTCAGGGTCGTAAACATCACCATGAGGCTGGCCTCGATGGCCAGGATGAGCGCCATCAACCGCCAGGGTGGCCCCAGGCCCCGCGCCGGCCCATAGATCGCGACCAGCAGGGAGAGGAAGGCAGTGAGCAGGATGAAGAGGATACTGACCCCGTCCACGGCGGCGTGATAGTCCAGCCATCCCGCCAGCGAGACCCGCTCGGCGAACTGGAGGGCGGGATGGGCGGGGTCGTAATGGTGATAGAGCGCCAGGGCGAGCAGTAATTCGAGGCCGGTCAGAGCGATGCCGGCCAAGATGGCGAGGGTGCCACGGCGCAGGACCAGGGCCAGGCCGGCGCCCGCCAGGGGCAGGAGTTGCAAGCCCGCCAGCAGGGGCCAGGCGGCCTGGGCGCTCCAGGGGATTTCGCCCGGTGACATCTAGAGGATCACCCCCAGGGTGGCCAGGATCATGAGGAAGAGGTAGCGGGGCCGGGCGAGCAGGCCCTCGACCTGGTTGGCCAGGTGGGCCAGGCGTTGGATGGCCGTCAGCAAGCCCTCGCCGCCCCCCCGCAATACCAGGCGCTCCTCGAACCAGTAGAGCAGGGCGGCCACCCCGGCCAGGGACCGGCCCAGCAAGCCCCGGCCCTGGACGATCCTGTCCTCGCTGGGCCTGAGCCAGCCGCCCTCCCCCGTCGCCAGTCCCCCCAGATCGGAGAGTCCCGCCGCGTCGCCGGGCAGACCGACGATGCGGCTCAGCACCCGTTCGTCGAGGTCCTGGACGTCCCGTGCCATGGCCCGGGTGGGCCGGACCAGGAAAGCATCCGCCAGGTCATCCAGCCAGAACCCCTGGAGGGCCGCCTGATGCAGCCAGCGCCGGCGTCCCAACCAGGCGGGGACGAGCCGCGCCGGGCGGCTGGCCCGATGCATCAGGGCCGGGGCCTGGAGGAACTGCCAGGCCCGCCAGAGGGCGTGGAGGGCGAGGTGCCAGCTCGCCCAGGTCGTCCAGCCCAGGCCGATCCAGAGAAACATGAGTCCCACCTGGGCGGTGGTGGAGAACATCAGGGCGCTCTTGACGTCGGTCCGCGCCAGCCCGCCCAGCCAGCCGTAGAGCGCCGTCAGCACCCCGATAAAGGCCACCAGGGCGGCGACCGCCGGGACCTGGGCCAACAGGGATTCCAGGCGAATGAGGAGATAGACGCCGGCATGAACCATGAGGGCGCCATAGAAGAGGGCGCTTGAGGGGGTCGGTCCCTCCAGGGCGCGGCCGATCCAGGGGGCGAAGGGCAGTTGCGCCGACTTGGCGAGGGCCGCCACCAGGAAGGCCAGGGCCATGAGGTCGGCCTGCAAGGGGGTCAGGGTCGGGGCCCGCTCGGCGATCAGGAGCCAATCACTGCCGCCCAGCCAGTGGAAGGCCAGGAAGATCCCCAGCAAAAACCCCGCGTCACCGATACGGTTGGTGATGAAGGCGCGGTTGGCGTTGGCCGCCGCCACCGGCCGTTCGAAGTTGTAGGCGATGAGGAGATAGGAGGCCACCCCGGCCAGTTCCCAGCCCATGAAAGCCAGGACGGCATTGCCCGCCATGAGGATCAGCTCCATGGCCCCCATGAAGAGCAACAGGACCATGAAGAAGCGCTGGAAGCCGTCCTCCCGGTGCAGATAGTTGACGGCGAACCTCAGGGTCAGCAGGCAGAGGGTGGCGGCCAGGACCAACAGGGCGAGCCCCAGGCCATCCAGGGTGAAGGCGAGATCGACGCGCAACTCGCCGCTGGCCAGCCAGGTGCCGCCGAAACGGACCTGGCCCGGCGGTCCCCGCCAGAGGGCCTGGAGGCCAAGGAGGAGGGCCAGCAGAAAGGACAGCCAGGCCGCGCCCAGGGCAAGGCGGGCGGTCCCGCGCTCCGCCGCCTCGCCGCGGTGGCCGCGCAAGGTCCGGTCCAGAGCCAGCCCGCAGGCGGCCAATAGGGGGAAGGCGGGGATCAGCCAGGCGAGTTCGAGCATAGGGTCCGGGTATCCGTGCTGGGGGCCAGCCCATTCCATCGGGTCAGGGGCCCCTGCGGGGTTCCGATCGCTGGGGCCCGGGTCTTCCCGGGGATCAGGTTAAGGGCACTCATCGCAATGGTGCGGGGTGG
>SBFV01000086.1 GCA_006227775.1 Gammaproteobacteria bacterium
GCGCATAGCCCCCCAAGCCGCCCTGAAATTTGGGGTAGCCGATCGTCACCAGGCAACCCGTCTCCGCGACGAGATCCAGATGGGCGACCCCTTCCGCTTGGGCATAGCCGTTGTGCATCAGCCAGGATTCCCCTTCCAGGGTTGGGGTGGAGTCGGTGTCGAGGGGCTCATGGCCATGGAACAGAATCTGACGTTGCTGGTGCAGGAACTGCAGGGCGGCGAGCGACACGCCGGGGAAGACCGCGCGGGTGGCGAGGGCGGGGTCCGGCCACTCCTTGGACCAGTCCGAGCGCACCATGACCACCGAGCCGGGGGGAATCCGGCCGTGCTTGGCCTCCCACTGCTCGATGTCCGCCACCCGCAGGTGGTAGCCCGAGTCCCTGGCGACCTGATCGACAATGGAGATGACCACCAGCGGCCGCACCGCGTAGGTCGGTGGTAACTCGTCGATGGCGGGATATTCCGGCGCCCAGTGCGCCGGTGGATCGAGCTGGGTGCCGAACTGGTCCGTGCTGAGGAGATAGCGCGTCGCCTCGAAACCGTCCTGCTGGTATTGGTAAGGCCTGCCCGTTTCGGGATTGACGGTAGGCCCGAAATTGGCCGGACCAAACCCCTTCCACACCGGGATGGAGGGCGTCAGGGTGTGGGTGAGATCGATGTATTTGGCGTTCTTCAGCGAGTGTTCATAGACCGACCACAAACCTGGGGCACTCGCCACCGGAGACTCTGGTGATGCCTCCGTTGCCGGCTCGGCGTTGGCTTTGGCAGCATGGATGAGGGTGGCCGGCACCAGCGCGACCATTGCCGTGGCGGTCAGCCTTCTCAACAGGTTTCTATTCATTCGGTTAGCTCCTCGGCTTTAGGCCTTCGCAGACAAACCACAAGCTTATAACCATGCCTCCGGGTGACCTATATCCGTAAGCATCCAGAGGTCGCCGCGGGACAAAGGTCGATCGACGTCGGCACCTTGCTGATCTATTATTGTGGCCGCAACTGCCAGCCGTTTTCTGCAGAAAATTACTTATCGACGCCGCTGGCCTGGGAGGGACTCGCAGACCCCCTGGAGCTCAAGCACTCCGGCTGCTCGGACGACTAACGACCTTAGTATTCATCGAGGATCCGTCATGGATATGATCCTGCTCGCCGCGCTTGTTGCGCTTGGCCTCCTCTTCGGCATATTGGTTTTGCTGGAAGTCGGACGCCGGCTCGGCGAGCGCCGCATCGCGGAAGACCCGGAGGGCGCACGCTCCGGCATCGGCGCCGTCGAGGGCGCCATCTTTGGCCTCGTCGGGCTCCTGATCGCTTTCACCTTTTCCGGTGCCGCCAGCCGATTCGATGAGCGTCGCGACCTTGTGGTGCAAGAGAGCAACGCCATCGGGACCGCCTATCTGCGCTTGGATCTGCTCCCCGAAGGTGTGCAGCCCGCCATGCGGGATCTGTTTCGGCGCTATCTCGACACGCGCATCGAAGCCTATCGCCGGCTGCCGGATATCAATGCCGCCAAGGCAAAGCTCCAGGAATCCATTCGTCTGCAGAACGAGATCTGGCACCGGGTGCTCGCCAGTGGAATAAGCGAAGGCGCCGCGCCCGACGCCATCAAGCTGCTTGTTCCAGCCCTCAACGAGATGTTTGATATCACGACGACCCGCACCGCGGCGACAGCCATGCATCCGCCCGTGGTCATCTATCTGATGTTGGTCATTCTGGTCCTGGCAGCGGCGCTCATGGCGGGGTACGGGATGGCTGGTGCCAAGAAACGTTCCTCGATGCATATGCTCGGCTTCGCCATCGTGATGTCACTAGCCGTCTACATCATCATCGACATGGAGTATCCTCGATTGGGACTGATCCGCGTCGATGCCTTCGACCAAACGCTCGTGAAACTCGGGTCTGAAATGGGGTGACCGGCGAATGCCATCACGATCTTCAGGTCAGGGAAAATCGCCATCCGTGATAGATGCGATCGAACGGATTTGCGCCGAGTTGCTGGCCGACGCCCGACCGCCACCAAATCAGGAGTTGATTAGCCTGGACGCGGCACGATAGAAGTTGGCGTCCGGGGTGGTAGTGGTGAGGCTTGCGCTGACCAGCGGCGGAGGCATGGACAGGGAAGTTTACTTGGCCATGCTGCGCCACGGCTTCAAGCACCTCAATGCCTGTTTCGATCTCTGCCAGTTCAAGCCGTCCAGCGCATAAACCCCGAGACCCAGGCCCACTACGACCAGGTACGGGTGCGGGTGAGCGCCAGGTCCACTACTATGGAATGTCCCACCAGAATCTGCCGATCCAGGGGCAGCCGAATCACCTGGGCGTCCACTTGATCGTTGGGATCGTTGACCAGGCCGTCATGGGTCACGGCCAGGATTGCCGCGTTGCACAGCCAGCAGTGGGGCATTAGGGGGAGTGAAGGAGAGGCTGAGGGTAGTCAGTTAAAGCGGCATCTGGTCAGGGTGCGCTTGCCGGTGGTGATCGGATTATCGGCGAGGGCGGTTTGACGCGGTTCCCTGGGCGTGATGGTTACCACCCCCGTTATGGGTCGGGATGACTCAAGGGCTGCCATGAAATCAGCGAGGAGCGTTCATGCGTAGGCCATTGCTCCAATCCGGGTGAAGGGGGCGGTAGAATGGCGCACCCTGTTTTCCTTCCCACTCACCAACCGCGCACCCTTTCACCATGACCCAGCTCCGCCTCGGCCTGCCCAAGGGCAGCCTCGAACAATCCACCCTGGCCCTCTTCGAGCAGGCGGGCTGGAAGATCAGCCCCAACTATCGCAACTATTACCCGGAGGTGGACGACCCCGAGTTGTCCTGCGTCCTGGTGCGTGCGCAGGAGATGGCACCCTATGTCGCCAACGGCACCCTGGACCTGGGCCTGACCGGCCTGGACTGGATTCTGGAGACCGAGACCCAGAAGCAGGTCGAGGAGATCTGCACCCTGACTTATTCCAAAAGCTCGGAGCAGCCCAGCCGCTGGGTGCTGGTGGTGCCCAAGGACTCCCCGATCACCGGCCTCGCCGATCTCCAGGGCAAGAAGATCGCCACCGAGCTGGTGGGCTTCACCCAGCGCTATCTGGCGGAGCGCGGCATCCAGGCCAGCGTCGAATTTTCCTGGGGGGCCACCGAGGCCAAGGTGGTGGAGGGCCTGGTGGACGCGGTGGTGGAGATCACCGAGACCGGCAGCACCATCCGCGCCCATGGTCTGCGCATCGTCGAGGACCTGCTGGTCACCGAGACCCGCCTGATTGCCAATCCACTGGCCCGCCAGGACCCCTGGAAGCGCGCCAAGATCGATCAGATTGCCCTCATGCTCCAGGCCGCCCTCGCCGCGCGGCACAAGGTGGCCATCAAGCTCAATGTCCGCGACCGGGATCTGGACGGTATCGTCGGCTTGCTACCCAGCCTGCATGCCCCGACCGTCAGTCACCTCTACGACCGCGAATGGCTGGCGGTGGAGACGGTGGTGGATGCCCGGCTGGTCCGGGACCTGGTCCCGCGTCTGCGCCTGGCCGGCGCGGAAGGCATACTGGAGTACGAACTGCGCAAGATGGTCTAAACGCCGGTACCCCTCCAGCACCAAGGGGTACTGGCGCTCCTTACGGACTTCGGCTTCGACCGGGTGAGTCGCTTGAGTTCAGGTCTGACTGGCGTTCAGCCGACGACCTCGTCCAGGGCTTGCTCCAGGTGGCGTAGATCGCCCCAGGACAGGAGGTGCCAGCGATCATGGCGGTATTCCAGCCAGTTGAGGGCGGCGTTCGGCACCAGGAAATCGCGCGGGGCGGAGATGTCGCGGCCAGTGGCGGCACGGTAAACAATGTCCAGGACGCCTCCATGGGTGAACACCAGCAGGGTGCCACCCAAATGCCGCCCCGCCAGGGTGGCGAGGCCGCTGGTGACGCGAGCGGCGAATTCCCGCAGGCTCTCGCCGGTATCGTAGTCCCAGTCCAGGCTGCGGGCGCCATGGTGGTGATGGACCTCCGGGTGGCGGGCCAGGGCCTCCTCACCCGTGAGACCCTGGTAAATACCGAAATGGCGCTCCCGCAGGCAGGCGAGGGGTTGAACCACGGGCAGCCCCAAGTCCTGGGTTGCCAGGGTGGCGGTGCGTAGGGCACGGACCAGATCCGAGGCGTAAACGGCGGAAAATTGCCGACCGGCCAGGCCAGGTCGCAAGGCCCGGGCCTGGGTCTCCCCAGCGGCGTTGAGGTCGATGTCGGCGTGGCCCTGGATGCGCCGCTCGGCATTCCAGTCAGTCTCGCCGTGGCGGACCAGGCAGAATCGGGTCACCCCGGCCATGGAAAGCGCTTCCTGCGTAAGATCTGGCATGAAGCAGGTGTGGTTGGCGGCTACAAACAATAAATCCTGCCGAGGCAGGATTTATCTCGATCTGGCGCTTTCGGCGGCGGGTAACCCGGTGAAGCCGGGTCCCGGCGCCCGGCGGGCGCCGGAGGATCAGTAGCGGCGACCGCCGCCACCGCCGTGGGAGGGCCGGTCGGTACGAGGTCTGGCCTGATTGACGGTGATATTCCGTCCCTTCATGGCGCTGCCGTTGAGGCCCTTGATCGCGGCGTCAGCCTGGGCGTTGTTGGCCATTTCGACGAAGCCAAAGCCCTTGGACTGGCCGGTGAACTTGTCGCTGATCAACTGGACGCTGTCAACCTGGCCATACTGGGAGAAGGTCTCGCGCAGATCGGCATCGGTGGCGGTGTAGGGAAGGTTGCCGACGTAGATATTCATATTTGTCTCACTGGAAAAATCGTGCATTGGAAAAAAAGAGACACTATCGAGAAACACCAAGCACGAAGATTCCATCGACAGCGGAATACCGTTGGGACGGTATGGGAGAAGGGCGGCTAATTGGTTGTCGCGTGAATCGATTGATTCTGCTTAAAATTTATGCCGCCTGCGACCGATCGGGCGATCGGACCATACACCTGGGCGACACATTAACAGGTTAGGGGCTGAAAAGTAAGCGTTGCCGGAAAATAATTGTACCCATGGTAACTCGCGCGAGGGAACATCATGAACACTGACCGCTCTCGTTGGTCCCGGGCGGTAACCGAGACCAGCGATGCTCTGGACCTGGAGCGGGGCCTATTCACCTGGCAAGACCCGGCGGCCATCGCCCGCTCTTTGCGCGACTCCGCCGAACGGAGCGAACGGCGCAAGGCCGCGCCTTTCCGCTCGGCCATGTCCATGCTGAATTTCTACCTCAACCGCGCCGGAGCCAAGCTCGACCCCGAACAGCGCCGGCGCCTGGAAGCGGCCAAGGATGAACTGCGGGCCCTCTATGGCCGGCCGCGGCGGGGGGGGCCGACCTGACCTGACCTGTCTTGGCGCTGCTTGGGGCGCAGAGCGGATGGCATCCCTCAGTCTGCGCCCATGCCAAGCGATGCGGACATGGACATCCCCGCCCGGCTGGCCTAGGCTGAAGTATCGAGAATACCCGGCAAAGGGTACCTGGCGGTGTTTCCTCATTACCATGGGCTGCTCCAACCCGAGGGAGGGACCAAGGCGTGGCTTGGGAGATCATCCGGAAGACGGACCGGCCCGGTTGGCCGGTAGCGAACCTGGACGACTACGCGAGGGTCCGGCAGAACTTTTCCTGGGCGGCGGCGCGATCCCTGTTGCGTGGCCTGCCAGACGGCGGCCTCAACATCGCCTACGAGGCGGTGGACCGCCATCTGGACGAGGGGTTGGCGGACAAGATCGCCATCCGCTGGCTGGGGCGGGACGGCCTAAGGTATAGCCGGCGGGACAGCCAAGGGGATAGCCAGTGGGATAGCCCGACCACTGGCGCGGGCTGCCGTGATCTGACTTACGGCGAACTGGCGGGGCTGACCAGCCGCTTCGCCCACCTGCTGGAGCGGCTCGGCGTCGCACCGGGGGAGCGGGTCTTCAGCCTGCTGGGCCGGGTGCCGGACCTCTATGTCGCCGCCCTCGGCACCCTCAAGGCCGGGCGGGTCTTCTCCCCCCTCTTCTCCGCCTTCGGGCCCGAGCCGGTGCGGGCCCGCATGACCCTCGGCGACGCCCGGCTGCTGGTGACCACCGCGGCCTACTACGAGCGCAAGGTCGCCCCCTGGCGGCGGGAGCTGCCAGGCCTGCGCCACGTCCTGCTCACCGACCGGAGCGGCGACGATCTCCCGGAAGGCACCCTGTCCCTGGGCGCCGCCTTGGCGGACTGCCCCGACACCGGCGGCCTGGTCGCCACCCGGCTCGAGGACATGGCCCTGTTGCACTTCACCAGCGGCACCACCGGCAAGCCCAAGGGCGCCATCCATGTCCACGGCGCCGTCCTGGTCCACGTCCTCACCGGCCACTACGCCCTGGACCTGCACCCGGAGGATGTCTTCTGGTGCACCGCCGACCCCGGCTGGGTCACCGGCACCAGTTACGGCATCATCGCCCCCCTGGCCATCGGCGCGACCCTGATCGTCGACGAGGCCGACCTCGACCCGGCGCGCTGGTTTGGCATCCTCCAGGATCTGCGCGTCACGGTCTGGTACACGGCGCCGACGGCCATCCGCATGCTGATGAAGGTCGCCGACGCGAGGGACCCGGGCATTCTGCGCGACTACGACCTGTCGCGGTTGCGCTTCCTGGCCAGCGTCGGCGAGCCCCTCAACCCCGAGGGGGTGATCTGGGGCCAGGAGGTGCTGGGTCTGCCCTTCCACGACAACTGGTGGCAGACCGAGACCGGCGGCATCATGATCGCCAACTACCGCCGCCTGGACATCAGGCCCGGCTCCATGGGCAAGCCCTTGCCGGGGGTCGAGGCGGCCATCGTCCGGCGGTCGCGGTCCCCTGCCGCGCCGGCTGCGGGCGCCCTTGCCGATACTCGCTCCGCAGCCGTCGCCCCCCCTGCTGACGCTACCCTGGTGGGGGGGCGAACCGGAGCCCCTGGTCCGTTGCAAGGTGAACCAGCCAAGCCTGGCGCTACCGCGCCAGCGCCTGTCATCGAGGTCATCGAGACCCCCAATACCCTGGGCGAACTGGCCCTGCGGCCCGGCTGGCCCTCCATGTTCCGCGGCTACCTCAACGAGCCCGAGCGCTATGCCCAGTGCTTCGCCGATGGCTGGTACCTGACCGGCGATCTGGCGCAGCGCGACGCGGACGGCTACTACTGGTTCGTCGGCCGCGCCGACGACGTCATCAAGTCCGCCGGTCACCTCATCGGTCCCTTCGAGGTGGAGAGCGTGCTCATGGAGCACGCGGCGGTGGCCGAGGCCGCCGCCATCGGCATCCCCGAGCCCACCGCCGGCGAGGTGGTCAAGGCCCTGGTGGCCCTCAAGCCCGGCTTCACGGCGGACGAGGCCCTGCGCAAGGCCCTGCTGGCCCACGCCCGCAAGCGCCTGGGCCCCGCCGTGGCCCCGCGCGAGATCGGCTTCCGCGCCAATCTGCCCAAGACCCGCAGCGGCAAGATCATGCGCCGCCTGCTGCGCGCCCGCGAGCTGGGCCTGCCGGAGGGTGACCTCTCGACCCTGGAGAGCGACGAGCGATGAACGATCGGAGTGATAGCAAGCTGCACCTCAATCGCGACCACGCCCTGCA
>SBFV01000085.1 GCA_006227775.1 Gammaproteobacteria bacterium
GATGCCGCTCATGCCAGCACCGCCGATGCCAATGAAATGCAGGTGGCGGATGCGGCCCATGCGGCCGGGGTGATGGCCGTTGCCATTGGCGGAGCCCTTGCGGTGACCGGGATCGGGAGGCAACGGATAGGCTGGGTCGGGGTGGGTCATGCGCGAATCTCGGCGAGGCAGGCGGCGGCGATGCGCCCAGCGGCATCCGGGGCGGCCAGGGAGCGGGCGGCCTCCGCCATGACCAGCAGGCGGGGCCGATCCCCCAGCAGGCGACTCAGGACGGCACTCAGAATGACGGGGTTCAGTTGGGTCTGGGGCAGGATTTCGGCTGCCCCGGCGGCCGCCAGGAAGCGGGCATTGGCGGTCTGGTGATCGTCCACCGCATGGGGGTAGGGGACCAGGATGGCCCCGAGGCCGGCGGCGGCGAGTTCCGACACCGTCAGGGCGCCGGAGCGGCATAATATCAGATCCGCCCAGCCATAGGCCTCCGCCATGTCGGCGATGAAGGGGCTGACCTCCGCCGCGATGCCGGCCGCGGCATAGGCCTGGCGGGCGACCTCCAGGGTCTGCTCGCCGGCCTGATGGCGGACCAGGGGACGTTCCGCCGGCGACAGCAGCGCCAAGGCCGGGGCCACCTGTTCGTTGAGGGCCCGGGCGCCCAGGGAGCCACCCACCACCAGCAGACGCCGGGGGCCGTCGCGGCCAGCCAAACGGGTCGCCGGGGGCGGCAGGAGGGCAATATCCGGTCGGACCGGATTGCCGCAGGTCTCGGCCCTCCGGCTGGCCGGGAAGCTGTCCGGAAAGGCCTGGAAGACCCGCCGGGCCAGGCGCGCCAGCCACTGGTTGGTCAATCCCGGCACCTGGTTCTGCTCCTGGATGATCAGGGGGATGCCCAGAAGCCAGGCCATGAGCCCTCCGGGGCCCGAGGCGAAGCCCCCCATCCCCAGCACCAGGTCCGGGCGGTGGCGGCGCAGAATGGCCGCGGCCTGCCAGAGGGCCAGGCCCAGCTTGCCCGGCGCCATCAGGAGGGCCAGCACCCCTCTGCCCCGCAGGCCCTCGATGCCCAGCCACTCGATGGGGAAGCCCCGTTCGGGCACCAGCCGCGCCTCCATGCGGTTGCGGGTACCGATCCAGAAGACCTCGTGCCCCTGGGCGCGCAACCGTTCCGCCACCGCCAGGGCCGGAAAGACATGGCCACCGGTGCCGCCGGCCATGATGGCTAGGCGCGCGCCCACTTCAGCCTCCCGACGCTATCCGGGTCGGACGCCTGGGGATCGCGGCGTGTTTCCAGATCGATGCGCAACAGCAGGGCGATGATCATACAGACCACGATCAGGCTGTTGCTGCCATAGCTGAGGAAGGGCAGCGTCAGGCCCTTGGTCGGCAGGAGGCCGACGTTGACGCCGATGTTGATGAGCCCCTGGAGCCCCAGCCCCAGACCGAAACCCTGGGCGAGGTAGGATTCGAAGTGATGCCCGACGCGCCGGGCGCGGAAACCGATGCGGAAGGCCCGCCAGACGACGAAGCCCAGGGCGGCCGCAACCCCCAGAACCCCCACCAGCCCCAGTTCCTCACCCACCACGGCAATGATGAAGTCCGTATGCGCCTCGGGGAGGTAGAACTGCTTCTGGATGCCGTTGCCCAGCCCCACTCCCATCCACTCGCCTCGACCGAAGGCGATCAGGGCCTGGCTCAACTGAAACCCGGTGTTATAAGGATCGGCCCAGGGATCCAGGTAGGAGGTGACTCGCTGCAATCGGTAGGGTGAGGACACCACCAGGGCGATCCCGGACAGGACGACGGCCAGCCCCAGGCCCCCGAAGTAAAGGATGCGGACCCCGCCCAGGAAAAGCATGCCCATGACCGTCGCCATCAGGACCGCCGTGGTGCCAAAATCCGGTTCGGCCATGATCAGGGTGGCGGCGATGACGATCAGCACCATCGGTTTGACGAAGCCGAGGAGACTCGTCTCCACCTCTTCCCGCCGCCGGACCAGATAGCCGGCGATGAAAATGACGGCGAAGAACTTCATGAACTCCGAACTTTGGAGATTGAAGGGCCCCAGGGGTATCCAGCGGGTGGCGCCGTTGACGTTGCGCCCCAGCCCCGGGATCAGCACCAGCACCAGCAACGCCAGACCGACGAAGAAGAGCAGGGTCCCCTGACGTTCCCAGACACGAATAGGCACCGCCAGGACGCCCAAGGCCGCGGTGAGGGCCAGGACCAGGGCGGCGCCATGGCGCAGCACGAAGTGAAAGGGATTGCCGAAGGTGCGATCCGCGATCGGCATAGAGGCCGAGGCGACCATGATGAAACCCAGGCCCACCAGGGCCGCCACGCTGATCAGCAGGGCCCAGTCCATGTCCGGCAGAAGAGGTGCCCGGCGGTGAGAGAGGGTCCGGACGGCCGGTTCAGGGGTACCCATGGACAAACTCATGGACCGAGGCCCTCCACGGCGGTGACGAAGACCTGACCCCGGTGTTCGTAATTGTGAAACATGTCAAAGCTGGCGCAGGCCGGTGACAGAAGGACCGCGTCCCCCGGCCGGGCCAGTTCGGCCGCCAACCGCACCGCCTCGTCCAGATCCCGGGCATGGCGGGTCGGGACCCGCCCCCCCAGGGCTTGCTCGATCAGGTCAGCGTCGCGGCCGATCAGGATGACGACACGGGCGGTTTGTTCGACCGCCTCCGCGAGCTCGCCGAAGTTGGCGCCCTTCCCGTCGCCGCCAGCGATGAGCAGGGCTCGTCCCTCCCCCCGCGAATCGATCAGACCCCGCAGGGCCGCCACCGTGGCCCCGGGGTTGGTGCCCTTGGAATCATCGAACCAGCGCACCCCCCGACGCTCCCTCACCAGGACGGTGCGATGGGCCAGACCGCGAAAGGCCCGCAAGGCGGCAAGCCGCGCGGCCAGGGGCAGGCCGCAGACCTCGCCCAGGGCCAGGGCGGCCAGGGCATTGGCCAGGTTGTGGTGACCGGCCAGGGGGAGTTCGTCCGCCCGCAGCAACAATTCATCCCCCCGGGCCAGCCAGGTGCTCCCACCGGATTCACGCAGCCCATAATCCGCCTGCGCGGGGTCGGCGGGGCGGGGGGTCCCGAGCCCGAACCAGCGGTCGCGTTTCGCCAGGCCGGCCATGGCCGCTACCCGACGATCGTCGCGATTCAGCAACCCCACCTCGGCCCCCACCAGGAGACTGGCCTTGGTCGCCGCGTAGGCCTCCAGGCTGGGGTAACGGTCAAGATGGTCGGCGGAGATGTTGAGGACCGTGGCGGCCAGCGGCCGCAGGGACCGGGTAGTCTCCAGTTGGAAACTCGAGAGTTCCAGGACATAAAGTTCGATGGTGGGATCCAGCAGAGCCAGGGCCGGTTCCCCCAGATTGCCGCCCACCGCGGCGCGCAGGCCGCTGGCTTTGGCCATTTCCCCCACCAGGGTGGTGACGGTGCTCTTGCCGTTGGACCCGGTGATGGCCACCACCGGGGCCTGAACCACCCGGGCGAACAGCTCGATATCCCCCACCACTTCCACGCCCCGTTGGATGGCCGCCGCCAGACGCGGGTCGCTTTGGGCGATACCGGGACTGATCACCAGGCGCTCGGCGGCGGCCAGGGCCGCCGCGTCGAAGCCGCCGAGGAAGAGCGGCAGATCCGGCATCTCCTCCCTGACCGCCGCCAAGCCGGGCGGGTTGGGACGGCTGTCGGTCACCGCCACCGGTACCCCCAGGGCGCGTAGGTGACGGGCACAGGAGAGACCCGTCTTGCCCAGGCCCAGGATCAGGGTCTTGGGCGGACTCCCCCGCCCTTCCGGGGAGTCTGAATGGCGGAAAATCTCGTTCATGACGGTCTCTCCGGCTACCCTCAGCGGATCTTGAGGCTCGCCAGCCCCACCAGAACCAGAATGACGGTCACGATCCAGAAGCGGACGATGACCCGCGGCTCCGGCCAGCCCTGGAGCTCGAAGTGGTGATGGAGCGGGGCCATGCGGAAGATCCGCTTGCCGGTCATCTTGAAGGAGGCCACCTGGAGCATGACCGACAGGGTCTCGGCCACGAAGACGCCGCCCATGATCAGCAGCACCAACTCCTGACGGACGACCACCGCCACCACGCCCAGGGCGGCGCCCAGGGCCAGGGCGCCCACGTCCCCCATGAAGACCTGGGCGGGGTAGGCGTTGAACCAAAGAAAACCCAGCCCGGCCCCGACCAGGGCCGCGCAGAAGACCACCACCTCCCCCACCCCGGGGACGCTGGGGATGCGCAGGTAGTCGGCGAAATTGGCATGACCCGAGGCATAGACGAAGATGCCCAGGGCACCGGCGATCAGTACCGTGGGCATCACCGCCAGCCCGTCCAGACCGTCGGTGAGATTCACCGCGTTGCTCGAACCGACGATGACCAGATAGGTGAGCAGGATGTACCAGGGGCCCAGTTGCACCGAGACGTCCTTGAGATAGGGGATCAGCAGGGCCGTCTCCGCGGGCGTATCGGCGAGGGCATAAAGCAGGATGGCGGCGATCAGCCCCACCACTGACTGCCAGAGGTATTTGTAGCGCGCCGCCAGGCCGCGGGGATTGCGCAACACCAGCTTCTTGTAGTCATCCACCAAGCCGATCAGACCAAAGGCGAGGGTCACCAGCAGGACGACCCAGACGTAAACATTCGCCAGATTCGACCACAGCAGGGTGGCGATGCCGATGCCCACCAGCATCAGTGCCCCCCCCATGGTGGGGGTACCGGCCTTGGACAGATGGGACTGGGGGCCATCGTCGCGCACCGTCTGGCCGATCTTGTACTGGCGCAGCCGGCGGATCATGGCCGGTCCGACGAGGAAGGAGATGATCAGGGCGGTCAGGACCCCGAGGATGCCGCGCAGGGTCAGGTAACGGAACACGCTGAACCCGCTGTAATACTGGGTGAGCCATTCGGTCAGATAGAGGAGCAAGCTTCAGCCCTCCGGGAGTATGCAGAGGGCATCCGCCACCCGGTCCATGGCCGAGAGTCGCGAGCCTTTGATCAATACCAGATCGCCCTCCGCGAGGTCCTGGCGCAGATAGGCGATCAGTTCAGGCTGGTCGTTGCAATGCCGGCCACCGCTGGCGCCGAAACCAGCCGTGGCGGCGGCGCTGAGCCTTCCCACCGTGTAGAGCGCCTCCACCCCCGCCTCCCGGGCCGCCACGCCGAGACGACGGTGCAATTCCTCGGCCTCGGGTCCCAGTTCGCCCAGGTCCCCCAGCACCAGGACGTGACGCCCGGAGAGGGACATCAGCACGGCGATGGCCGCCTCCACCGAATCGGGGTTGGCGTTGTAGCTGTCATCGATGAGGCGGGGACCGCCAGGAACGAGGCGGGGGAAGAGACGCCCCGGGACGGGGCGCATGGTCGCCAGACCGGCCCGGATGGTTGCGGGGGCCTGCCCCAGGGCCCGTGCCATGGCAACGGCCACCAGGGCATTGCGGACATTGTGTCCGCCCGCCAGGGCCAGTTCAAGCTCCAGGCCCAGGGTGGGACCCTCCACGCGAAAGGCGGTGCGAAACCCCGCCTCGTCCCAGCGGGTCCGCACCGCGCTCAGGTCCACGTAGAGATCGGCGCCAGGAGCGGAATCAGGACCGGCAGCGGTATCCGGCCCAGGTGCCGTGCCCCTGGCGGCGCAGGTCAGGCAGGAGCGGCCCGCGGCCAGTTGTCGCCACCGCCCCGCCCAGGGCGAGTCAGCGGGGAAGATGAAGGTGCCACCGGGACGCAGGCCCTGGACGATCTCCCCCTTGGCCCGGGCCACGCCCTCCAGGCTGCCGAAGCCCTCCAGATGGGCGCGCCCGGCGTTGGTGATGGCGGCGACCTCCGGCCGGGCGATAGCCGTCAGATAGGCAATTTCCCCGGCATGGTTGGCCCCCATCTCCAGCACCAGAAAGTCCTCCTCCCCGGCCTCCAGCAGGGTCAGGGGGAGGCCGATGTCATTGTTGAGGTTGCCTTTGGTCGCCCGCACACTGCCCGCCTGGGCGAGGATGGCGGCGATCATCTCCTTGGTGGTGGTCTTGCCGTTGCTCCCGGTGAGGGCGACCACCCGGCCAGCAAAGAGATCCCGGTGAGCGGCCGCCAAGCGACCCAGGGCCAGACGGCTATCCTCCACCTGCCACTGGGGCAGATCCACCGCCAGGGGGCGCTCCACCATCAGGGCGTCCGCGCCAGCCTCGCGGGCGGCGGCGGCAAAATCATGGCCGTCGTGGCGTTCGCCGCGCAGGGCGACGAAAAGCCTGCCCTCCAGATGCTGGCGGCTGTCGATACCGACGCCACGGAAGCCCGCGTCGGCCCCGAGCAGACGCCCACCCACTCGGGCGGCCGCCTGGCTCAGGGTCCACGGCAGGGGTCCGCCAGACTTGAGCGAAGCACTCACGCGACTACCTCCAGGGCCGGGGCCCAGATACGCTCGCCTAAAGCCTGCTGCACCTGGGCACGGTCGCTGAAATGAACCTTACGGTCCCCGAGGTCCTGCACCGTCTCATGACCCTTGCCCGCCACCAGCACCAGATCGTCACGCCCGGCAATGGCGATGGCGCGGCGGATGGCCAGACCCCGCCGACGCTCGACGATGGCCTTGGAAGGGTGGTCCATGCCGGCCAGAATCTGGGCGATGATGGTGTCGCCGGATTCACCGCGAGGATTGTCATCGGTGAGGATCACCTGATCGGCAAGGCGTTCCGCGACCTCGCCCATGAGGGGGCGTTTGCCAGCGTCCCGCTCGCCACCGCAACCGAAGAGGCAGATCAGGCGTCCCCGGGCATGATCGCGCAGGTTGCGCAGGACCTGCTCCAGGGCATCGGGCGAATGGGCATAATCCACCACCACCAAGGGGGCCCCCGCGCCACCGAAACGCTCCATGCGCCCCGGCACCCCGCGCAACTGAGCCATGGCTCGCTGGGCGGGGTCAAGATCCATCCCCCGCGACAGCAGGATCAGGAACACGGCCAGGGCATTGGCGGCATTGAAACGGCCGATGATGCCCAGTTCCAGGCCAGCGGGCCCCCCGCTGGTGTCCAGTTCAAGCCGCATCCCGGCATGGCCAGGGACGAGGGCGAGCAGGCGTGCCCAGACCTCGCATCTCGCCGGAATAACCTGGGTCTTATCCAGGGTGAACCCTCCCGCCCTTACTCGGGGAGCCAGATCGCCCAGAATGTCGGCGCTCAGGCCATCATCCAGATTGAGGATGGCCCATCCCAGGCCGGGGGAGCGAAAGAGCTCCCGCTTGGCCGCGGCATAACGAGCCATGTCACCGTGATAGTCCAGATGGTCCCGGCTCAGATTGGTGAATATCCCATGGGTGAAGCGCACCCCCGACGTCCGCCCCTGATCGAGGGCATGGGAGGAGACCTCCATGGCCACGGCGACGGCATTGCGCTCGCGCAGCCAGGCCAGGGTCTCCTGGAGGCTCACGGGATCCGGGGTGGTATGGGTGCAGGGCTGGAGATCCCCGGGAAAGCCGGCACCGAGGGTGCCGATAACGCCGCAAGGGACCTCTCCCGCCAAGGCCTGGGCCAGGTAGTGGGTGACGCTGGTCTTGCCGTTGGT
>SBFV01000138.1 GCA_006227775.1 Gammaproteobacteria bacterium
TCGAAGATCAGGCCGTTGTCCTGATCCGTGGTAAAGGTCTGTTCCAGGCGACCCTCGGAGCCGAAGAGGAGCCAGCACCAGGGCACCGCGGGCAGGTCGAATTCGTCCTCGATGAGCTCGATGACGCGCATGGCGATCAGATCGTTGAGGCCCGACAGCCACTGGCAGAGGGCCTCCACCCCCATGCCGGCGCGGAACAGCTCCGCGCCGCGGCGCCGCACCTTGTTGGCGACGGCGGCCATGGCCTGATGATCCCGGGCGGCCGCGATGGCGCCGATGAGTTCCTCCGCGCCCCCGGCGCGCAGCCCCAGGATGTCGGCCTGATGGATGAGCCCGCAGAAGCGGCCATCCGGCTCCACCAGCAGGATATGGCCGACCCCCTTCTTGGCCATGAGGACCTTGGCGCGGTGGGCGGGGGATTCCGCCGCCAGGGTGAGGGGGGCGCCGATCATGAAGGCGGCCACCGGGGCGTCCAGGTCGGTAGCCGCGAAGGTGAGCAGATGCAGCAACTGACGGAGGGTGACCAGGCCGAGGGGGAGGCCGCTGGCGGTGTCGGTCACCACCACCGCGTCCTCGCGTCCCTGGCTGATGGCGTAAAGGACCTCGCGCAGGGTCGTGGCGGGGGGCATCACCAGGGGCGAGCGACTGGCCAGCGCCCGGAGCGGAAGCTGGTCGCCACCCTCGCGACTCAGGGCCAGGGGGTCGGGGGCTGCGGCGGATGGGGTGGTCATGACGACAGGGGTGGCTTCACTCATGGCGGTCAGGCTGCCTCCGCCAGCAGGGTCTTGGCCTTGTCCACCAGTTCCCGGGTGGAAAAGGGCTTGGGCATGTAGGCGTCGGCACCGAGGGCCAACCCCTTGGTATGCTCCGCGGGACGGCCCTTGGCGGTGAGCATGAGGATGCGCACCCCGGCCAGATCGGGATCGGCGCGTACCGCCTCCAGGACCTCGAAACCGTTGAGTTTTGGCATCATGACATCGAGGATCACCAGGTCCGGGCGCGAGGCCCGGATGGCGGCCAGCCCCTCCTCGCCATCGCGGGCCACCGCCACCGCGAATCCCTCGCGCTTCATGAGGAACTCCAGGGAGATGACGATGTGGGGCTCGTCATCGACGATCAGGACTTGCTTGCTCATGGGGACGATTCACCTCCAGACTAGGTCCGGGTACGGGTTAAGGATCTGATGATGCTGCCGGGCGGGACGCCCGCCCGGCCGCTCAGGTCGCGGGGGCCGGTCGGGGGACCCCGGGCAGTTCGAACACGACGCGTGCACCGCCGCCGGCGGGGGCCTCGGCCCAGATGCGACCGTCGAAATGGGCGATGATCTCCTTGCAGATGGGCAGGCCCAGGCCGGTGCCCAGGGGCTTCTTGCCGCCGGTGTTGGACTGGTGGAATTTCTCGAACACCCAGTCCAGCTCCGCCGCCGGGATGCCGGGACCGTTATCGCTGACGCTGACCCGCCAGCCCGCCGCCACCGCCTCCAGCACCACCCGGATGCACCCGGTCCCTTGAGGGGAGAATTTGGCGGCATTGGACAACAGGTTCACCATCACCTGCATGAGGCGGTCGCGATCCGCCCGCACCCGGGCGCCGCCACCTTGCGCCAGGTCGAGCTCCAGCCGTTGGCCGCCGTCCTCCAGGAGCTGGCCGACGCTGATGGCCGACCGTTCGATGACCTCCGCCAGATCCAATTCGTCGGCCTGCCAATCCACGTGGCCGGATTCGATCTTGGCCAGGTCCAGCACCTGATTGACCAGGCGCGAGAGGCGCTCGGTCTCGCTCACCAGGATGCCGAGGAACCGCTGACGCTCCGCCAGCTCCAGCTCAGGATCGTCGTGGAGGATCTCGGCGAAGGCGCGGATGGAGGCCAGCGGCGTGCGCAGCTCATGGGTGACGGAGGACATGAAATCGTCCTTGAGGCGGTCCAGCTCCCGCAGACGCAGGTTGGCCGCGCGCAATTCCGCCGTCGCCGCCTCCAGTTCCGCGGATTTACGCTCCAGTTCGTGGCTGTAGGCGCGGATCTGAGAGGCCTCGTCCAGGATGTCCATGACCTCCTCAAAGCCCAGTACCTCCTCCTTGGTGATGGAGGCGACCAGGACCCGGGCCGAGGCACCGCCGATGGCGCCGGACAGCAGGGTCTCGGCGAAATAGACCGTAGGGGCGTCCGCCGGCAAGTCCTCCGCCCGGGTCAGACCCCGGGAACGGGCGAACCGGGCGAAATCCGCCACCGCCCGCGGCTTGCCCAGGAAACGCTCCGCCAGGGCCACCAGCTCCGCCACCTCGGCCCGGCCGCGCCAGAGGGTCTGATGGGCCCGGCGCTGGGGCCGGAGGGCGCCGACGAAGGCGCTGGCCTGGGCCAGTTCATCCGCCTTGGGCAGGCGCCGGCTGGAGACCAGCAGGAAGGCGCCGACATTCGCGGTCAGGCTCCACACCAGGGCGTGGGTGATCTCGTCGAGCCCCGTCAGGCCCAGCAAGGCCTGGGGCTTGAGGAGCCCGATGCCGAAGGGCCCCTGTTCCAGAAAGTCCAGGGGCAGCCAGCCGGACTTGGCGAAGGAGGGGATCAGCAGGGT
>SBFV01000013.1 GCA_006227775.1 Gammaproteobacteria bacterium
CATTGCGACGCCACTCGTCAGGGCATGGGTGTAGATGGTGCGCAGGGTGGTGGAATCGATCCGTTCGCCAAGGCGGACGGCGCGAAGGTAATAACAGGCCGCCTTACCCAGGGCGAAGGTGACCGCGCCGCTAGCCGTGGCCGCATAAACGGCCCCCAAGGATTGACCGAGGTAGGGCACAAGTTTGAACAGTTCCCGGCCAAGCAGGCGGGCCAGATAAGCGATGCCGATACCCGAGCCGAGAAAGCCGAGTAATTCCGCGATCTGGCGGCCGTTCCAGGGCACGTCGTAGATCGCGGCCAGGCTGTGCAGGAGCTTGGCCTGGATGGCCGGGACGCCGGCCAGCCCCACCGCCGGCAGCGCGCCGACCGCCGCCGCGGCCAGGGCATGGCCGACGATGTGCGGGTGGGCGGCGCGGGCGAAAAGGTCATGAACTTCGGCGTCCGCACCCAGGCGCGCCCGCAGATCGCCAGCGGTGACCTCGCCGATGGCCGCCCATAGGGCCGCCAGGCCGTAGTCGCTGGGCGGCAGGCCGTCCTCCGACAGGGTCAGGTCGATCGGCACCCAGCGTGGCGGGCCAGCCCCGGGCAACCGGCTCAGGGTTTCCCGTTGCGCGATCAGGGCGCGGCCAAGGTTGGCCGGGAGGCGGCTGGGCCAGTCTTCCTGGTCAAACGGGTAGGGTAGGACATGCCCCTGTCCCGGTGGATAGCCCTCGTTGAGCCCGGTCTGGGCGATGACCACCGGCCAGGTCGGGTGGCGCGCGCGGACCTGCCCCAGGACGCGGGTGACCGGTTCCTGCGCGAGGTCCATGGCCTTCATCACGCCCAGCACCAGGTGGGCCTGGGATTCGCAGTACTGGATATCCTCGTCCGGGTCATAGGCGCGCTCGCCCAGACCACGGGTGTCGAGAAAGCGCACCACCGGCGCCTCCGCCGGGTAATCGTAAAACCGCGCCGTGCGGGTGCAGGGGCGAAAGCCGGTGCCGATCTCCGCCAGGGGGCTGCCGGTCAGGGCCTGGACGATGGCGGTCTTGCCCGCCTGGGTCTTGCCCAGGAGCCAGATCACCGGCAGGGGCTGGCGTTGTCTGGCGGCAGCCAGGGCGGCCTCTAACGCCTCGTCATCGACGATTGGATTCAGCAGGATACGGCGTAAGTCGGTGAAGTCCGGTAACCAATGTTTCAGGGAGGTAAAGGGGTTCATGCCCAATTGCCCAGGGTTGGGTCCGTCGGCCCAGATTCAGCAATCTTCCATTTTCCAGTTCCCGATTTGTCTCCTATCGGGCTTTCCCAATTCGGCAAGCCATTGAGGGACAGTTTCTTAACCTGATAGGCACCGACCTTGGGCGCTAACAACCCAAGGGAGTCTTCAATCATCAGGGAGTTGGCGAGCCCCTTCATGAAGGTGGGAGGTGTTCGATCTCAAAACCGACGACGGAGCGGCGGTCGCGGCTGAACTCAATACCGATGAGATGGATGGGCAGTCCCGCGGCGCGGTACTTGTCGGCGTAGCCGCGTTCCTTGATCTGCTCCAGGGCCTCGCCGGATGAGACCAACTCCACCACCTTGAACTCGAACAGATAGATGTGACCGTTGAAACGCACCGCCATGTCCAGGCGGCCCTGATTGGAACTGTCCTCCAGGGTGATGTCCAGACCCAGGGCGGCAAAATAGGCATAGAAAACGCTGGCGTAGTAGCCCTCGTAGCGGGCGATGGGGTTATTGCGATACCAGTCGCTGGGGATGCTGGCAAAGAAGGCGGAAAAGAGTGCTTCCATGCCGGAAAAGTCATTGGTTAACAGTAATTGGCCGAGGCGCGTCTTGTAGGCCAGGGTTTCTTGCGCGTTCGCGGTCCAGGCCCGCAACAGGCTGTTGTTGAGGCTTTGATAAACCTCGCGGTTGGGGTAGCGCAGGCGATAGTGATATTCACCGAAGAACTCCTCTTCGGTGTCGATGGTCAGGTAGCCGGTTTGGAACAGCAGCGCCTCGGTGGGAATGTTGCCCACTTCGAAGGTGGAAAGCAGATCGGCGCTGGTCTTCAGTCGCCCCAGATCCGGCAGCCAAGTGCAGCGCTCTTTGAGTAGATCGACCAGAAAGGTCGGCGTGGCGGTCTCGAACCAGAAAGGCAGGAACTTGCGTTTCTGAAACAGCAGCAACACGTCGAAGGGGTTATAGACCGCTTCCCCGGTCCAGTTGTAACCGTTATACCAGGCGCGGATCTCCTCGCGATCAAGTCCAGGCATTTCCGGGGCGAAGACCTGGTCCAGGTCGGCCTCGGTGTAGCCACAGATGGCCGAGTAGCGGCTATCGAGGGTGATATCGTTGAGATTGTTGAGCCCGGAAAAGAGGCTGACCTTGCTGAACTTGGAGACCCCGGTCAGGAAGGCAAAGCGAATGTGGGCATCGGCATCCTTGATCACTGAATAAAGATTGCGCAGGCCGTTGCGCATCGCCCGCGCCGTCTCGGGAGCGGTGAGGTTATCGAGGATCGGCTTGTCGTATTCATCGACCAGCACGACCACGCGTTCGCCGCTGGCGGCGTGGGCCTTACGAATCAACTCTTCGAAACAGCC
>SBFV01000267.1 GCA_006227775.1 Gammaproteobacteria bacterium
GTGGGGGGGGACCCAGGGCAACCCGCCGCGGGGGTATTCCTCATCACCCCCTGGGACAACCTCCCCGATCTGGCTCAGTCCATTTACTGGTACCTGCCGGCACGCTGGCTGGTGCGGGATAGGTACGATTCGCGGGCGGCGCTAAGGCTTTTTGACGGACCGATCGGCATGCTGATCGCCGGCCAGGACAGCATCATTCCTCCGGAGCATAGCCAGGGACTCTATGCCGCCTTGCCGGAGCCCAAGCGCCAATGGTTCTTTCCCACCGCCGACCATAATAACTGGCCTGCCCGACCGCGGGAACAATGGTGGGCCGAAGCGTTGGACTGGCTGAATGAGCAGGAGCGGCTCAAGCCACGCCAGACGATTGAGCCTCAGCCGCCAAGGAACTCGGTCAACAGGTAAGCGGTATAGGCCAGGTAGGCGAGGAGAAGCAGGAAGCCGTCGACCTGGCTGATCCGGCCTGGCCGGCCGGCAAAGCCCCGGCCCATGAAGAACAGGGACAAGGTCAGGGCGGACATGGTCAGGATGTCACGGCTGAAGACCTCCGGTTCAACCGCCATTGGGCTGATGACCCCGGCGATGCCGACTACGGCCAACGTGTTGAAAAGATTAGAGCCGATGATGTTGCCCAAGGCCAGATCATGCTCATTTTTGCGCGCCGCCACGATGGAGGAGGCAAGCTCGGGGAGAGAAGTGCCCAAGGCGACGATGGTCAGGCCGATGATCAGGTCGCTGACACCTAACCCATGGGCGATCTCCACCGCCCCCCACACCAGTAGCCGAGAACTGAGGATCAGCAGCACCAGGCCGGCAAAAGTCCAGAAGAGCGCTTGTCGGGTGCTCAGATGCTCACCCGCCAGTTGCTCTTCCACCTCCCGGTCCAGGGCATCTTCAGTCTTGCGCAGCCCTTGCGAGATCATCCACCCCATGACGCCAGCGAAAACGGCGAGCAGGATCAAGGCATCCAGGCGGGTGATCGCCCCGTTCCAGACCTGCCAGGCCGCCAGGGCGGTGATGGCCGTGAGGATGGGCAGCTCCCGCCGCAGAACCTGGGAATGGACCGCAATGGGGCTGATGACCGCCGTCACACCCAGGATAAGGGCGATATTGGCGATATTGGAGCCATAGGCGTTGCCCAGGGCGATGCCGGGGCTACCCTCCCAGGCGGCGAGGGCGGAGACGACCAGTTCCGGCGCCGAGGTACCGAAGCCGACGATCACCATACCGACCAACCGGGCCGGCATACCATAGTGGCGGGCGGTGGCCGCGGCGCCATCGACGAAGCGGTCGGCGCTCCAGACCAGGAGGACTAGACCCAGGCCAAGGGCAAAACTAGCGAGGAGCATAGGGGGGAAAGAGTGTCAAGGCAAGAAGTGGGCGATGAAACCCCATGGCGCCATGGGGTGTTGGTGAGCACACAACGGCCACCGAGGGCATGACCGACGCCGATGTGTAAACATGCAACGCATCCAGCGCCCACCCGGGAATAAAAATGCCAAGGGGCTAGGTACTTTTTCCTAACCCCTTGTTTTATTGGAGCCGATAGGCGGATTCGAACCGCCGACCTACTGATTACGAATCAGTTGCTCTACCAGCTGAGCTATATCGGCTAACAGCGGGAAAAAAGTATAGGGAATGCCGTCATTCCGGACAAGGACCAACCGTAAAGGATCGTGACGTGATCGTCTCAAAGATGCTCGATCAGCGAGACACAAGTTCCTGCCGACGGCGGCGGTCCCTGCCAGACGGGAAGCACAGTGACATAAGCATCCACTAGCGTGCTACTTGGGGCCGCTCCACTATCGTGTGGCCTTGAGACCCATAGGGCGCCGGGTCCAGGATGGGCGGACGTTTGAGCAGGAGATCGGATGCAAGCCGTGCGGCGGCGGGGCCGGGTTGCTGCCGATCAGGACATGACCATCCTGGCGCGGGATGATGTAGCGGTCGCGATAGAGGGAGAGATCTCTTCCATGCGCATACGGTGAGCCTGGGCCTTCAGGTTCCGGCCCTGGTGGGCGACGTCAGTTCACGCGGCAAGGCAAAGACGACCTGTTCGCGGATTCCCTCCTGTTCTTCGATTGCCATGGCGCCCCCAGCCTTCAGTCGGGCGAGGACGGCGTCCACCAGCACCTCGGGAGCGGAGGCCCCGGCGGTAACCCCCACCCGCGAAACGCCGCTTAACCATTCCGTTTGGACGTCATCGGCGCTGTCGATAAGATAAGCCGGTTTTTCTTCTTTTGCCGCCAGTTCCCGCAACCGATTGGAATTGGAGCTGTTGGTCGAGCCCACCACCAGGATCAGATCGCACCGGCGGGCCAGCGCCTTGACCGCGTCCTGGCGGTTCTGGGTGGCGTAACAGATATCGCTCTTACGGGGGCCCTGTAATTGGGGGAAGCGGGCGCGCAGGGCGGCGACGATCTCTTCGGTGTCGTCCATGGACAAGGTTGTCTGGGTGACGTAAGCCACCCGCGTCGGGTCATGGACCTGGATGTCCGCCACGTCCCCGACCTCCTCCACCAGGTGGATGGCACCGGCAACCGGGCACTGGCCCATGGTCCCTTCCAC
>SBFV01000036.1 GCA_006227775.1 Gammaproteobacteria bacterium
TGGTTCTTCAAGGGAATAGGCTCGAGTTCAAGGATGCACGAAAATCAAGACGGGTCACAAGGTCTCCACCTCGAACCCCACCAGGGAGCGCCGCTCGCGGCTGAACTCGATGCCGATCAGGTGGATCGGCAGCCCCTCGGCACGATACTTGTCGGCATAGCCCTGGTCCTTGATCTGCTGTAGGGCCGCACCCTCCGGGACCAGCTCCACCACCTTAAACTCGAACAGCCAGATCCGACCGTTGAAGCGCAGACGAAGATCAATCCGCCCGTGGTAACTGGCGTCTTCCGGGACCAGGTCCAGCCCCAAGGCGGCCAGGTGGCTATAGAAGACGCTGGCGTAGAAGCCCTCGTAACGGGCGATGGGATTGGTGTCGTGCCACTGATGGGGGATGGCGGCGAACAGGCTGGCGATATGCCGGCGCAGGGCGTCGAAATCCCCGGCGACCAGGACGTCGTAAAGCCGGCTGACGGCGCGCTCGGCCTGCATGGCGTCGCCCATCAGGCCCTTGAGCAGGGCATCGTTCAGGGCGGACTCCACTTCGAGATTGGGATACCCCAGTTGGTACTCCCAGCGCGCGCCGATCTGACGCAAGCCGGTGAAGGTCAGATAGCCGGTTTGCCACAACAGGGCCTCGGACGGCATGTTCTGCACGTCGAAGGTGGAGATCAGGGCCTCGGAGGCCCGCACCTGGGCCAGATCGGGCGTGAAGTAGCCCCGTTCGGTCAGCACCTCCACCAGAAAGGTCGGCGTGCCGGTCTCGAACCACCAGGGGCGGAACTGGCGCTCACGAAACAGTAGCAGCAGGTCAAAGGGGTTATAGACCGCCTCGCCGGTCCAGTTATAGCCGTTGTACCAGGCACGGATCTGGTCACGATCCAGACCCCCCAGCTCCGGCGCGAAGACCCGGTCCAGATCGGCCTCGGTGTAGCCGCAAATGGCGGAATAGTCCGCCGATACCGTGAGATCGAACAGGTTGTTCAGCCCCGAAAACAGGCTGACCTGGCTGAACTTGGACACCCCGGTGAGGAAGGCGAAGCGAATGTGAGCGTCCTGGCTTTTGATCACCGAATAGAGATTGCGCAGGCCATCGCGCATCTGTCGGGCGGTGTCTGAATCGGTGATGTTGTCCAGGATAGGCTTGTCGTATTCGTCCACCAGGACCACCGCCCGCTCCCCAAAGCGCGCATGGGCCGCTGCGATCAGCCCATGGAAGCGCCCGGAGAGGCTGCGATGGGGGCCGCTGACACCCAGTCGCGCCTCGTTATCCGCCAGCACCTCCGCGATCTTCTCATCGAGCTCCGCCCGGTTGCGCAATATGCCTTCGGCAAAGCTCAGCAGGATCACCGGATAGCGCCGCGACCAGTCCCAACGGCTTTCCGCTTCCAGACCCCGGAAAAGGGCCTCATTACCCGCGAACAAGTCCGCCAGGGTATCCAGAAACAGTGACTTACCGAAGCGCCGCGGGCGGGAGAGGAAGTAGTACTTCCCCTCCGCGATCAGGCGCAGCGCAAAGCCGGTCTTATCAACATAGTAGAAGTCACCTTCGCGGATCTCACGGAAGGTCTGGATACCGATAGGCAGGGAGCGGCGGGACATAGCATTACAAGCGGCGTGGCTTGGGAGTCAAGACAATGGCTTGGATGTTAGCATAGGCGCCAAACACCGCCCTGTGTTCGACTCCTACCAACCCCAACCGACCCCCAACGAACCTTACAAACTCCCCCAAAGCTCTCCCCAACCTGCTCAGGATCAGCCCGATCAGCCCAGGACCCGTGCCGATGACCACCACCACCCAAAGCCAGGCCGAGACCCGCTTCGTCGCCCTGATGACGGAGCTGTTCCAGATGGACGAGGCCCAGGCCCTGGATTTTGGCATCTACCGCGTCATCCGCCGCCACAACCAGGAGGTGCGGGCCTTTCTCGGCGAGATCGTCACCACGGGGGAAGGTGCCCGGCTGGAGGGTGGCCGACTCGGTGCCCTGCTCGACGCCGCCTTCGCCGCCAGCGACCGCGAGACCGCGGCCGGGGACCGATACCGTCTCCAGGCCATCGCGGACCAACTCGGCCTCAAGCCCGGCATGACCGCCGAACGGCGTGAGGCCCTCCTCGGCCAGGCCGAGGCCATGCCCATCAGCAAGCCCCTGGTCGAGGAATACCGCGCCCTGAAGGAGAGCCTCGCCCACCGCCAGACGGCGGACGAGGATCGCGCCGAGGTCCTCAACCGCCTCTATCAATTTTTCTCCCGCCACTACCAGGACGGCGACTTCATCGTCGCCCGCCGCTATGGCCGGGGCGGCGCCCGCTACGTCCGCTCCACCGGCGAGGACACCGAGTTCCACTGGGCCACGGAGGACATGTACTACATCAAATCCGGGGACATCTTCACCGACTTCCCGGTGCGCCTCAGCAATGGCCAGCGCCTGGTCTTCACCCTGGAACCCGCCAGCCTGGACGCCACCCGCGCCGCCCTCAAGCCCAACGACAAGGCCCATTACGAGATCAAGGCCGCCCGCCGCGCCGGCGCGGTCATTCAGGTGACCCTGAGCTACCTCAAGGGG
>SBFV01000092.1 GCA_006227775.1 Gammaproteobacteria bacterium
CTCAGGGATGAGGAAAGGCACCATCCTGACCCGACGACCGGGGAAGGTCCCCAGTCAGCCGGACTCATGAAAGTAGCGGATACTTTCAAGACAAGTCTTGCCCTGGGTAGGAAGGCGGGAAAAAACGCGGGATAAGGTTCCTGACACGCTTTGGTTTCAGGTCTTTCCGCGAATGGTCGAAAACGACGGAGATGGAACGTCGCTGGGATATCGGCAGCGGAGGATGGAGCGGGTGATGGGAATCGAACCCACGCCGGAAGCTTGGGAAGCTTCAGTTCTACCATTGAACTACACCCGCGAGCTGTAAAGGGAGTATAAGAACCCCCGCCCCGCCTTGGCAAGCGCTGGATGTTGATACTGGAGGAGCGATCATCAAGCCTCGGTCGCGTAGAGCTGCTCCACTACCCCAACCAGGCGGCTCAGCACCTCCGCCCGCTTGACCTTCAGGGTCGGCGTCATGAGACCGTTTTCCACCGTCCAGGGTTCCAGGGTCAGAGCCAGGCGTCGGATCTTGGCATGACCGGGGAAGGCCCCCAGCACCCCACGCACTCGTTTCAGAAGATCCCGTAGCAGGCGCGGATCGTGCAGGCTGACGGGGTCCTCCGGGTCCAGGGCATAGGATCGCGCCAGGGGCGGCCAGTGCTCCGCGCTCAGGACCAGCAAGGCCACCAGGGCCGGCCGGCCCTCTCCCACCACCAAGGCTTGTTCAAAGAGCGGGTCGAGACACAAGGCCTGCTCCAAGTCCGCCGGCGCCACCTTCTCCCCATTGGACAAAACCAGAATGTCCTTGATCCGCCCGGTAATGGTGATCCGCTGGCCCTCGATCCGCGCCTGATCCCCGGTATGCAGCCACCCCTCCGCTTCGAGGATGGCCCGGGTGGCCTCCGGTTGGCGCCAATAGCCCCGCATGACGATGGGACCGCGCACCAGGAGTTCATTCCCTTCACCCAGACGCACCTCCACCCCCGGCAACACCAGACCGACGCTGGCGGGATCATTGGCCGTCAGGCTGTTCACGCTCACCACGGGACTGGTCTCGGTCAACCCATAACCCTGCAGGATCGGCAGACCCAGGCTGAGAAAGAGCCGCGCCACCTCCCGCTGCAATGGGGCCCCACCGCTGACGGCGAGACGCAGCCGCCCCCCTAGCCGCGCCATCACCGGTCCCGCCACCCGCCGCCGCAGCAGGGGCGCCAGCCACACCAGGGGGTGCCAGCCTCCCCTGCCCTGCTGGTATTCGAACAGACGCCAGCCGGCCCGCAGCGACAGACGGAACAGCCACCTCACCGGCGCTGGCCGTTTCTGGAGCTGATCCAGCAGCCGGCCATAGACCCGCTCGAAAACCCGAGGCACCGCGATCATGACCGTCGGTCGCACCGTCTGCAAATCCTCACCCAACTGGTTGACGGAGCGCGCGAAGGCCACCGCCGCACCCGCCATCATGGGCAGATAGTAGCCTCCGGTCCGCTCCAGGGTATGGGACAGGGGCAGAAAGGACAGAAACAGATCCTCCCGATAACAAGCCACCAGCTCCAGGGCGGCGGCCGCGTCACTGAGGATATTGCGATGGCTCAGCATCACCCCCTTGGGCCGCCCCGTGGTACCCGAGGTATAGACGATGGTGGCGATGGCGTCGGGGTCAGCTTCCCGACCTGCCTCCCCTGCCGCCTCCAACCCCTCCCCCCACCCCGCCACCGGGTCCGCCCTCGGCTTCGCAGCCGGCTCCGCCCCAGCCAGCCAGGTCTCCACTAGCACCGCCGGCTCCCGGACGGGATCGCGAGCCTCGAGCACCAGGACCCGCGGCAGGCAGGAGCCAGTCCCAAAAACCGGGGCCAGGCGTTGCCAGCGCCCCAGATCCTGCACCAGCAGCACCTTGACCCCCGCCTCGTCCAGGATGAAGGCCACGTTATCGGCCCGATCGTCCGTATAGAGGGGCACGACCACCAGTCCCAGGGACAGAGCCGCCTGCTCGAACTGAATCCATTCCGGACAGTTGCGCAACAGCACCGCCACCCGATCTCCGGGCTCGAGGCCTGGTTCCGCGGCCAAGGCGGCGCGCCAGCGGGCGACCTGGATGCCGATTTCGCCCCACGTCAGGGACCACCAGCCTTCCCCATGGCGGTTGTAGGCCTGGTAGGCCAGGCGCCCCGGCGAGCGGCGCACCCGCGCCTGAAAAAGGCCATCCAGGGTGCGGGCCTCCTCGGCGGAGATCAGATCCTGCGTCCAGACGGTCATGGGCGGCACCTCGGCAGCGGATATAAGGATGAGGGAGAACGACAAACCGGACTGGGGCCGGGTATCGTGTAAAATCGCCCCGTGTATGACACGGAGACAAGCCCCATGCAAGTCCTGTTGAACGGCATCGCCACCGAAATCCCGGATGGCGCGACCATCGATCGCATCCTCTCTCGGCTGGGGCTCAGCGGGCAACGTCTGGCGGTCGAGGTCAACGAAGAACTGGTCCCTCGCGGTCGCTTTTCCGCCCACCTCCTCGCCCCCACCCACCAGGTCGAGAGCATCCCTGCCGTCGGCGGCGGTTAGCGCCCCACCCAGGCCCCCTC
>SBFV01000223.1 GCA_006227775.1 Gammaproteobacteria bacterium
AAGGAGGTCCTGGCAACCGCCGTCCGCGGGGGTGACGGAGGGACGGCGGATCAGCTCGGTGGCCAGGTCCAGGGTCGGTGTCATGCTACTCACAGTCCATCCAGGCGGCGCCTGGAGAATGGGTCTAACGCAAGAGGATGCGGTCGAGGAAGGCGAGGTCGCCCCCGCAAGCGGCGAAGGTCTGGCTCAGGTAGCGAGAATCTGCGCGTACGCCTCCGGGGAGAAACCCAGATGGCGGGCCTCCCCGCTGTCCAGCAAGGGGCGGCGGATGATGCCAGGGGTCGCCAGCATGACCTGGATGGCGCCTTCCTCGTCCAGCCCTGCCCGGACCTCCGGCGCCAGCTTGCGCCACAGCATGCCCTGGCGATTGATCAGCCGCTCCCAGCCCAGTTCGGCGACCCAGGCTCGCAGCAGGGCCTCGTCCAACCCCTGTTTCTTGTAATCGTGGAACTCATAGGCGATGCCGTGCTCATCGAGCCAGTGGCGGGCCTTTTTCATGGTGTCGCAGTGGGGAATGCCGTAGAGGCGGATCATGGCAGCGGTAACCTCCCTCCCCTCTGGTGGGGGAGGGCTGGGGAGAGGGGGTGAAAGGTCAAAGGCATCCCATTGATGGGCCGATATATAGTCAGGCTCAGATATCCCGCAGCAGTTCGTTGATGCCGACCTTGCCCCGGGTGCGCTCGTCCACTTGTTTGATGATGACGGCGCAATAGAGGCTGTGGCTCCCGTCCTTGGCCGGCAGGTTGCCCGGCACGACCACCGCGCCGGCGGGGACGCGGCCGTAGAGGATATCGCCGGTCTCGCGGTGGTAGATCTTGGTGCTGGCGCCGATGTAGACGCCCATGGAGATGACCGCCCCTTCCTCGACGATGACCCCCTCGACGATCTCGGAGCGGGCGCCGATGAAGCAGTTGTCCTCGATGATGGTGGGGGCCGCCTGGACTGGCTCCAGGACGCCGCCGATGCCTACGCCGCCGGACAGATGCACGTTCTTGCCGATCTGGGCGCAGGAGCCGACGGTGGCCCAGGTGTCGACCATGGTCCCGCTATCGACATAGGCGCCGATGTTGACGTAGGAGGGCATGAGGACGCAGCCGGGGGCGATGTAGGCCCCGCGCCGGGCGGTGGCTGGCGGCACCACCCGCACCCCGCCATCGCGAAAGTCGCGGCTGTTGAAGTCCTGATATTTGGAGGGGACCTTGTCGTAGTAGTTGGTGAAGCCGCCCTTCATGAAGACGTTGTCCTCGATGCGGAAGGACAGCAGGACCGCCTTCTTGATCCAGTCGTTCACCACCCAGGCGCCGTCGCGCTTCTCCGCCACCCGGATCTCGCCCCGGTCGAGGTGCTCGAGGGTAGCGAGGACGGCGTCACGGACCAGGGTCTCGACGCTGCGGGGGGTGATCTCGGCGCGGCGCTCGAAGGCGGCTTCGATGATGGGGCGGTGGTCGCTCATGGGCTACTCCATTGAGAAGGGCTGGGAATCGTGGTCAGGGAATGGGGATGCAGTCAATCGCCGGCCAGGGGGATCGGCCGGAGGAGATCAGGGGGCCAGGGTTTCGACGTAACGCCGGATCCGCCAGGCGGCCTCGACGCATTCGTCCAGCGGGGCCACCAGGGCCAGCCGGACGCGGCCCGCGCCCGGATCGAAACCCGCCACCTCCCGGGACAGATAGGACCCGGGCAGGACGGTGACGTTGGCGGCGGCGAAGAGGTCGCGGGCGAAATCCGGGTCCGGGATAGGCGTCCGCGGCCACAGATAGAAGCCTCCCTCCGGCCGCTCCACCTTCAGGACCTCCGCCAGGATCGCCAGCACGGCGTCGAACTTGGCGCGATAGAGGGCGCGGTTCGCCACCACATGGGCCTCGTCCCCCCAAGCGGCGATACTGGCATACTGGTGCTGGACCGGCATGGCGCAGCCATGATAGGTGCGATAGTGGAAGAAGCGCTCGATGAGCTCGGCATCCCCGGCGACCAAACCGGAGCGCAGGCCGGGGACATTGGAGCGCTTGGACAGGCTGTGAAAGACCAGGCAATGGCGGTAGTCGGTATGCCCCATGGCCGCGGCGGCCTGGAGCAGGCCCACCGGCGGCCGGGACTCCTCGTCGTAGAGCTCCGCGTAACACTCGTCGGCGGCGATGACGAAGTCGAACTCCCGGGCCAGTTCGATCAAGCGTTGCAGGATCGGCTGAGGGATCACCGCACCGGTGGGATTGCCGGGGGAACAGAGGTATAGCATCTGGCAGCGGCGCCAGGTGTCGGCGTCCACCGCGGCGAAGTCCGGGATATAGCCCTGCTCCGACCGGCAGGGGAGGTAACTGGGCTCGGCCCCGGCCAGCAAGGCCGCCCCTTCGTAGATCTGATAGAAGGGGTTGGGCATCAGCACCAGGGGCTGGCGCGACCGGTCCACCAGGGCCTGGGGCAGGGCGAAGAGGCCCTCGCGGGTGCCGTTGAGAGGGAGGATCTGCCGCTCCGGGTCCAGGCCGCCATCGGGCAGCCCGTAGCGCCGGCGCAGCCAGTCGGCCATGGCCTGGCGCAGAGCCGGCAGGCCCCGGGTCGTGGGGTAGCTGGCCAGCAGATGCAGGTGGGCGATCAGCGTCTCGGTGATGAATTCCGGCGTCGGGTGCTTGGGCTCACCGATGGACAGGGCGATGGGGCTCAGTCCCGGGGGTGGCCGCACCCCGGCCTTGAGGCTCGCGAGCTTTTCGAAGGGGTAGGGTTGGAGCCTGGCCAGATCGGGATTCATGCGCAAGGTGATGGTCACTCGGGTTGCGGCGGGGGTCCGCCTGACCCTGCTCGACGGTGATGCTGAAGTTCGGTGGCGGGAGGAATGGACCGTCACTACCCAGGGAGGGCTTGAATTGGATTAGTATACCAGTCTATGTCAGACATCCTGGGTATTCACCATGCCAGCCTGCTGGTCGCGGACACCGCCCGCGCCCTGGTCTTCTATCGCGACCTGCTGGGCCTGGAGGTCATGGACGAACGGCCGGATCTAGGCTTTCCCGGTGCCTGGCTGCGGGTCGGGGCGCAGCAGATCCACCTGCTGGAATTGCCCAACCCCGACCCCATCCTCGGCCGCCCCGCCCATGGCGGGCGGGACCGCCATCTCGCCCTGCAAGTCCGGGATCTCGCCTCCATCGCCGCCCGCCTGGAGGCCGCTGGCGTTGCCTACCGCCGCAGCCGCTCGGGCCGCGCGGCCCTGTTCTGCCGCGATCCTGACGCCAATACCCTGGAGTTCATCCCGGCCGGGGAGGATGAGAGACCCGGGAAACCACAGGTGGATTAGCGATGGCGACGGATCCCCGGCAACCCCTGGCTGGCGACTCCTCACCGGGCTTTTGGGGGCAGGAGGCGGGGGCGGGTAGCGGAGAGGCGGTCATGGGGGGCGAGGCCCTCCCGGTCGAACGGGACCCAGAAGATGCCCAAGGGGGCCGGGATTAGGGTGGACCAGAGCAACCGGCGGCGGACGTCACTCCCGGTCAGGGGCTGGCCGTCGGCCCGCACCAGACCGAAGCGCCAGGCCCGCATCCCCAGGGTCTGACCACCGTGGCGCCAGAAATAGGCGAAAAAGCCATAGCCGACCAGCAGCAGATAGAGTTGAAAGAGGAGCCGCGGCCAGCCCTCGAGCCGGATTTCGCTGCTGGTGAGGGCCGAGGCGGGGATGATCACCAGGGTCGCGGCCAGCAACAGCATCCCAAAGAGCAGGATCAGGTCATACAGCAAGGCGGCGAGCCGCCGAAGCAGACCGGGGGGGCGGGTCGGGGAGAGGTCGGCGGCAGTAGCCAAGGGGGGCTCCGAGTAGCGGGAAGACGAGGATGGCCGGCATGGGCGAAAGGCAATGCCCCCATTTTCCCAGGAAAGGGGCGAAGCGTCATGCCCATGGGGCCCCTTGCCCCTTGGCCACGCCTCCCCCACCCCTTCTCGCCGCCATGGTCGGCTCTCGCGGGCCAGACTGAGCACCGACATACCGCGGCGAACATCCTCCCCGGGCGGATGAGCGCCCGGGATAATCAGCCATGAGTGCCGGGCCGTGATTCGCATCGATCTCAAACCCATCCTCTTTCGCCTGCTGCGTGGCGTGCCCATGCCCCTTATCGCCATTATGGTGGGGCTGGCCGCCGGTCTGCTCGTCTGGGGGGTCCTGGAACAGATCCAAAGCGAGCAGTTGGCGCGGATCTTCGGACAGGAACTTGAATCCCGCCTGGATCAACGCGCCCGGGAGAGCCTGATGCGCTTCGATCAGTATCTTTCCCAGTACGCGGCGGCGACCCGGTTGGTCGCCCATCACCGTCGCCTGGCCGAATACCCGGCGCCTCGCGCCTGGAAGCCCGGCGAGACCTTCGCGCCGCGCCATCATGCGGACACCAAGCCCCGCTGGTTGCCGGATTACCTCGAACGGGATGGTCTCCTGCCGCCCAGTCAGGTGCTGCTGGTCGATGCCGCCGGGGAGGTGAGGGAGCTGTACACCCGGGACCAGTCCCCCTTACCCGCCGATCTGGCCCGCGGGGTGGAACCTCACCTTCGCCATGACCGGGAGGTGCGCACCGTCCTGACGACCCTGGACAACCAACCCTTCCTGGTGGTCACCAGCGCCATCGAGGATCGCCAGGGAGAGCCCATCGGTAGCTTGGTGGTCCTCGTGCCCCTGGATGAGCGTTTTCTCCTGGCCTCTCAGCGAGGTCTGCTGGCCCCGGACAGCGCCATCGCCCTGGTGAACGCGGACGATCAGCGGATTCTGGTCAGCATGGACCCCTCCTGGTTGACCATCGGCAGCCCCCTGTCCCAGTGGCGCCACGATTACCAGGTCACCTCCCAATCCCTCTTGGGTTATGAAGGTTCGGATCTCAATCTGCTCTTCACCACCCTGGTGTCCTACGCCAGCATGGAACGGATGTCCCGTCACGTGGGGATCTTCGAACGGCGCCAGCGGGGTATCGCCGCCCTGGTTTTCATCACCACCTTCACCCTGGTCATCTACCTGGTCTCGGCGCGGCTCAACAAGGTGATGCGGCGCCTGTCGGGCTTTGCCCGCCGCGCCCTGGAGATCGAGGACCCCGGTTTCAGTCAGGGGGCCAACCAGTTGATCCTGCTCGAGGACTGGGTCCAGCAGTTCACCCAGTTGGTTCTGCGGGCGCGGGAAGAAACCAGCCGCCGCCACGAGATCGAGATGCGGGAGAGCGAGGCCCTGAAGGCGGCGGTCATGGAGGCGGCCCTGGATGCCATCGTCACCCTTGACCGCCACGGGCGGGTCCGTGAGCTCAATCCCACCACCGAGAGGATCTTCGGCTATGGTCGCGAGCAGGTCCTGGGGCAGAGTTTCAGCCGCCTCCTGCTGGCGGGTTCGGCCCGGGCCAACTTCTACGCCCTGCTGCGGGAGGCGCGCCGTGCCCAGCGCCAGCGTAGGGAGCCCCAGACCCGCAGCGAGCTTCTGGCGCGGCGGGCCGATGGTGGGTTGGTGCCCCTGGAGGTCTCCGTCGTCCCCATCGAGCTGGAGGATGAGCTGTTCTATACCCTGTATCTCCACGACATCACCCAGCGCCGGGCCCGGGATCGGGAGATACGCAGTCTGGCCGGCTTCGCCAGCGAGAGTCCCATCCCCATGCTGCGGGTCAGCCCCGGGGGGCGTCTGCTCTACGCCAACCGCGCCAGCGAGCCCCTGCTCGCGACCTGGACGGCGGAGGGGGCCAGCGCCCTGCCGTCGGCCTGGCTGGTGCAGGCCCGCGAGGCCCTGTCCGCGGGTCATCAGCGGGAGGCCGAGTTTCACGCCGGGGACCGGATCTATTCCAGCCTCTTCTTTCCGGTGAGCGAACTGGGTTATGTCAACGTCTACGCCCGCGATATCACCGCGGTGCGCCGCGCCGAACAGGAACTGCGCCGCCACCAGGCGGAACTGGTCCATGTCTGTCGGCTCAGCACCATGGGCGAGGTGGCCACCGGCATGGCCCACGAGCTCAATCAGCCCCTGGCGGCCATCTCCAACTACGCCAGCGGCTGCGGCCGCCGGCTGCGCGGGGGTAACGCGGAGCCGGAGGAGCTGGCCCAGGCCATGGACCGAATCGGCACTCAGGCCCGGCGGGCGGGGGAGATCATCAAGCGTCTGCGCGCCCTGGTGGGCAAGCAGGCGCCCGTGCGGGCGCGGGTGGATCTCAACGATCTGCTGGCGGAAGTGAGCGCCTTCGCCGAGTTCGAGATCGCCAAGGCGGGTCTGAGCGTCGAACTGGACCTGGCCGAGGAGGCGATTTCGGTCCTGGTGGACCGGGTGCAGATCGAACAGGTGCTGTTGAACTTGATACGCAACGCCCTGGACGCCCTGGAGGAGGTGCCGATCGAGCGGCGCCGGCTCGCCTTACGCGCCCGGACCGAGAACGGCTGGGCGCTGGCCCTGGTCGAGGACAGCGGTCCGGGTATCGCCCCGGAAGTCATGGCGCGGCTCTTCGACCCCTTCTTCACCACCAAGATCAACGGCATGGGGATGGGCCTGCCCATCAGTCAGACCATCCTCGACAATCATGGCGGTAAACTGAGCGTCAGTTCCGAGGTGGGCGCCGGCACCTGCTTTCAGGTACGCTTGCCCCTGTCGCGGACAGCCGGGGAGGCTTGAGCGCCCGGTGATTCAGGCTGGGGCTCAGCGGGTGGCCGTACTTGTCGGCGCATCCCCTCCGCCTGGATGCGCGTAACCCTTGACGCGAAAGTACCCGCTGCTTTCAGCGGTCGGGGGGCTGGATACCTTCATTGAGCGTTAGCGGGATCGTCAGGAGGAAGCCCGATGCACACTGAACCCACCGTCTTCATCGTCGACGACGATCAGGCCCTGCGCCATTCCCTGGAATGGCTCATCGAGTCCGCCGGGCTCAAGGTCAAGTCCTTTGGCTCCGCCGAGGCCTTTCTGCGGGCCTATTACCCGGGGCAGGCCGGCTGTCTGCTGCTGGACGTCCGGATGCCAGGGATGAGCGGCATGGAGTTGCAGGCCTATCTGGCGCGGGAGGAGATCCGCATCCCGGTGATCATCATCACGGGCCACGGCGATGTGGGCATGGCGGTCAAGGCCATGCGCGCCGGGGCCCTGGACTTCATCGAAAAGCCGTTCAACGACGAGGCCCTGATCGACAGCCTGCGCCTGGCCCTGGAGGCGGACAAGCGGCGCCGGGTCGACCGTCAGCAGCGGGCCGAGATCGCCCGCCGGCTGGCGGAGCTTACCCCCCGGGAGCACGAGGTGATGGAGATGGTCACCGATGGCCGCTCCAACCGCGAGATCGCCGCCGCCATGGGGGTCAGCACCAAGACGGTGGAGGCCCACCGCGCCCGGGTAATGGACAAGATGCGCGCCGAGTCCCTGGCGGAGCTGGTCCGGCTGTGCCTCACCGCCGGCATCCTCGGCAACGATGCCAGCGAGCCGCCGGGGGCCTGAGGCATGGCACCGGCTGGATCGGGGAGCGGGGCCGACGCCCAGACCCCCGCGGGTAACCCGTCGGGGCATCCCCCGGAGCGTCCAGCCGGGCGTTCGATTCCGCGGGGGCACCCGG
>SBFV01000222.1 GCA_006227775.1 Gammaproteobacteria bacterium
CGCTGCTGTCATAGTCGAAATAGATGATGCGCTTGGACAAGGGGCTATTGGGGTCGTTGAGCCCCGGTGGCACTGGCCGATCCGCCAGGGCGGTGGTAATGGCGCCGGCTCCCGGGGCCCTGGCCTCTTCCTTGCGGACCGGGCTGGAACAGCCGCCAAGGGCCAGGAGGAGCGCCGTCAGCAGCAGCGGATTCGGGGTAAGGGGAAAAGCGTTCACAGGCTGCTCCATGAGGCGGGGCTCAGCGTGACGGGGGGGACCAGGCCGGTTCGCGTACCTCCCCCGCATCCTGGGAAAGGCGTTGCCCGACCTTGCCATCGGTGGAGACCACGGCCAGGACGCCGCGACCGTTGCTCTGGGTGGCGTAAATTACCATGCTGCCATTTGGCGCGAAACTGGGCGACTCGTCCAGACCGCCCCGGCTCAGGAGGCGGGTGCCCTGGCTGGCCAGGTCCATCAGGGCGATGCGGAACTGGCCGTTGACCCGGGTGACCATCACCAGGGAGCGACCATCCGGGGACAGGGAAGGGCGGCCGTTGTAGTCGCGCTCGAAGGTGACCCGGGTCGCCTCCCCGCCGTGGGTGGGCATGCGGTAGATCTGGGGATCGCCGCCGCGCCCGGAGGTGAAGAAGATCTCGCTGCCATCGGGGGACCAGGCCGGCTCCGTGTCGATGCCCGGATGGTCGGTGAGGCGCCGCAGGGCGCGGGTGCCCAGATCCAGGACATAGATCTCCGGATTGCCGTCCTTGGACAGGGTCAGGGCCAGACGACCGCCATCCGGGGACCAAGCCGGGGCGCTGTTGATACCGGGAAAGCTCGCCACCCGCTCGCGCCGCCCCGTGGCCAGTTCCTGGACGAAGATGGCGGTATGGCGGTCCTCGAAGGAGACATAGGCCAGGCGGCGGCCATCCGGCGACCAGGCCGGGGACAGGAGGGGCTCCTTGGAGGACACGATGGTCTGGGGGTTGTGGCCGTCGGCGTCGGCCACCCGCAGGGTCACCCGCTGACCGTCGACCCCCCACTCGCTGGTGACATAGGCCAGCCGGCTGGTGAAGGCGCCAGGAAGGCCGGTGAGGCGCTCGTAGACGATATCGGCGATGCGGTGGGCGGTGTGGCGCAGATCGGCGGCGCTGCTGGGCAGGCTCATGTTGGCCAGTTGCTCGCCACTGTAGACGTCAAAGAGGGCGAATTGGACCTCGTAATAGCCGTCCGGACGGCGGGTGACCTGGCCCGCCACCAGGTTGTTCATTGCCAGCAGGCGCCAATCGCGCAGATCCACCTCTTCAAACGACTGGGGCGCCGCCGGCATCTCCTGGCGCGGTAGGGGTTTGAAGCGCCCGGTGCGCGCCAGATCGGCGGCGATCACCTGGGCCAGGTCTTCCTGGGGCAAGCCACCGCCACCCTGAAGGCCGAAGGGGGCCACGGCGATGGGCTGAGCCCCTTCCTGCCCGCCGACGATTTCGATGGTCAACTCGGCGCGGGTGGCGCCGGCGGCCCCCAGGACAAGGAAAAGAAGGGGTAAAAGGAATTTATGCGCGATGCTTAATCCAGGGACATCATGCAGCGGCGGTAGGTTCTGCCCAGGGCGGGTGGCGACTGAGGAGGGACGGCGTGAATGCATCCTTCTCGGCTTGACGCGCGCATCCTTGCGGTCGACATCCCCGCCGGAAGCCCCAGGATCCTCCCCCTGGCGGCCAAAGATTGCACTACGTCGGGTATAGGCAAGGTCATTCATGGAATCTTGATTTCCTCGTTGGAATCAGGCGGGATCAGAGCCTGTTACCAGGTTTAAATTCTAGCCTGAGCTGGCGAAAACGATCGAACAGGGGCCCCGCGGGCACCGGCAGGGGCGAGGACTTATAGATGGCGGCCACCACCGAGCGGTCGTAGGCCGGATCGCCACTGGCTTTGATCACCCTGACGCTGTCCGCCACGACCTCTCCGTTGGGCTGGAGCTGGATCTCGACGGTGCAGGAGAGGTCCAGCCGACTGCCCAGGGGTCTCAGCCAGACCTGACGGATGCGGCTGTCGATAGCGGCGGCGTAGAACTGGATGTCGCTCGGGGCTGGCTCCGCCTGAGTCGACTCTTCCGCGGCCAAGGCCGCGGCGAGGGCCTCCTCCTGGGCCTGTTGGGCCGCGAGCTCAGCCTGGCGGCGTTCCTCTTCCCGGCGGTCCCGCTCCCGTCGGGCCTGCTCCTGACGGGCTTGCTCTTGTCGTGCCCGCTCCTGACGCGCTTCCTCCGCTTGGCGGCGTTCCTCCTCCAAACGCTCCCGCTCCTGCCGGCGCCGCTCTTCAGCCTGGCGTTCCTGCTCCTGCCGGCGCCGTTCCTCCGCCAGGCGCTGTTCTTCCCGTCGGCGTTCCTCTTCGGCCCGCTGCCGCTCTTCCGCCTCGCGCCGCGCTTGCTGTTCCGCTAATCGCCGCGCCTCCTCGGCCTGGCGGCGTTCTTCTTCCTGACGCCGTGCCTCTTCTTCCTCCAGCCGTTTAAGTTCCGCAAGGCGCTCCTCTTCAGCCCGCCGCCTTTCCTCCGCCAATCGCCTTTCCTCGGCTAGACGCCTTTCCTC
>SBFV01000287.1 GCA_006227775.1 Gammaproteobacteria bacterium
CGCGCCTGTGGTTTGCCCGAGGGCCAAGGGATCCGCCCCGGCACCTACTGCCAGCCGCGCATGACCACCGTCGCCAGCCAGGACACCACCGGCCCCATGACCCGCGACGAGCTCAAGGACCTGGCCTGCCTGGGATTCTCCGCCGACCTGGTGATGCAGTCCTTCTGCCACACCGCCGCCTATCCCAAGCCGGTGGACGTCAAGACCCACCGCGAGCTGCCGGCCTTCATCAGCACCCGCGGCGGCGTCTCCCTCCGCCCCGGCGACGGCGTCATCCACTCCTGGCTCAACCGCCTGCTGCTCCCCGACACCGTCGGCACCGGCGGCGACAGCCACACCCGCTTCCCCATCGGCATCAGCTTCCCGGCCGGCTCCGGCCTGGTCGCCTTCGCCGCCGCCACCGGCGTCATGCCCCTGGACATGCCCGAATCGGTCCTGGTTCGCTTCTCGGGCGAGATGCAACCCGGCGTCACCCTGCGCGATTTGGTTCACGCCATCCCCCTCTACGCCATCAAGCAAGGGCTGCTCACGGTGGCCAAGGCCGGCAAGAAGAACGTCTTCTCCGGCCGCATCCTGGAGATCGAGGGCCTGCCGGACCTCAAGGTGGAACAGGCCTTCGAGCTGTCCGACGCCAGCGCCGAACGCTCCGCCGCCGGCTGCACCATCAAGCTGAACAAGGAACCCATCATCGAGTACCTCACCAGCAACATCGTGCTGATGAAGAACATGATCGCCGACGGCTATCAGGACCGGCGCACCCTGGAGCGGCGCATCAAGAACGTCGAGGCCTGGCTGGCCAACCCGCAACTGCTGGCGGCCGATGGGGATGCCGAGTACGCGGCGGTGATCGACATCGACCTCAACGCGATCAAGGAGCCCATCCTCTGCTGCCCCAACGACCCGGACGACGCCAAATTCCTGTCCGAGGTGGCCGGCACACCCATCGACGAGGCCTTCATCGGCTCCTGCATGACCAACATCGGCCACTTCCGCGCCGCGGCCAAGCTGCTGGGCGGCAAGCGCGACATCCCGGTCAAGCTGTGGGTGGCCCCGCCGACCAAGATGGACCAGGGCGAACTGGTCAAGGAAGGTCACTACAACACCTTCGGCGTCGCCGGCGCCCGCACCGAGATGCCGGGTTGCAGCCTGTGCATGGGTAACCAGGCCCAGGTGCGCGAGGGCGCCACCGTGGTCTCCACCAGCACCCGCAACTTCCCCAACCGCCTGGGCAAGAACAGCAACGTCTTCCTTGCCTCGGCGGAACTGGCTGCCATCGCCTCCAAGCTGGGCAAGCTGCCGACGGTGGCGGAATATCAGGCCGAGATGGGCATCATCGACGCCGACAAGGCCAGCGTGTACCGCTACATGAACTTCGACCAGATCGAGGAGTACGCGGAGACCGCCAAGGGCGTGGCGGTCTAATTTTCCTTCCCTCACCCCTCCAGCTCGGCCTGATCAGCCTGGTCTTGGCGGCCAGGCATGATAGGCCGAGCCAGGACAAAATAGCTCACCGATACTATCCGGCGGGCCTAATCGTTTACACCATAAGCATCATTCTTCCACCGCTCCGCCCTGCCGGGGAATGACCGTCTGCGGGCAGGCGGCGGCGATCTCGGCGTAGACGCGGTCGATCTCCGCCTCGTAGCGGCGGGAGATGTGGCAGGGAATAAGATAGCGGACGCCCGCGGCCTGGGCGATCTCGCCGCAGGCTTGGGTGGTGAGGTGGCCGGTGCGCTCCGCCTGGGCGCGGTCGCTGGTCAGGAAGGTCGCCTCGCAGACCAGGGTGTGGGCGCCAGCGGCCAGGGCGATCAGCCGGTCCCGGTTCTGCGGGGTGTCGCCGAGGTCGGTGGCATACACCAACGACTCCCCGGGCTGGACCAGGGTCAGCTCCGCCATCAGCTCGGCCACCCGTCGCCGGTTACCGTCCGGCAGGTTGAGCAGCGACTCGTACTGGCCCTTGAGGATGGCCTGTTTCAGTCCCGTCAGCCAGGGACCCGGCGGCAGCCCCGCGGCCGTCAAAGCCTCCGGGCGAATGTTGATCCGCAGGCTGGGCTCAAAGGCGAAGGCCAGGACCGGGGTGCCATGATCGAGCTGGGCGCAGCGCACCTTAAGGCCGGGCTCCTCCAGCAGAACGCCCTCGCGAAGGTCGGCCTCCTGGCAGGGCGCGGCGGGAGCGGAGGACCCGGCGCGCAGGCGCGCGGTCACCAGCCGCTCACCCCGCACCTCGGTCACCGCGAAGACCGGCCCCCGCTCACCGATGCGATCCCAGAGGAACCCGGCGATGAAGCCGCGGCAATGGTCGATGAGTCCGGGGGGACCGAAGAGGTGGCAGACCCCTTCCTCGCCGATGCGGGCGCGCAAGAGCCAGGGAAAGCCGCCGATGTGGTCGGCATGGGCATGGCTGATGAAGACGTGGGTCACCTGATGGGCGATGCGCGTCGGCAGCCGTCCGCCCTCCCCCAGGTCGAAGAGTAGGCTGCGGCGTTGATGGCGCAACCGCAGGTGCAGCAGGGGATCGCCGAGGATGCCATTGACCAGGGCGGCGGTAGCGGTGCCGACCTGCACTAGGGGGCGTGGACCGGTGGAGACGGTGGCTAGGCTAGCGTCGGGCAGCACATCTGGCGGTGGCAGGTAATGTACCTGCTCGCCGGCAAAGGGCTTGACGCTACGCAGCAGACCCGCCGCGTCTCGCCCGGCGTCGCGCACCAGCAGGGTGCCGGAGGTCACCGCACCTTGGGGCAGCCGCACCCGCAGCCGGCCGGCGTCCAGTCCCAGCACCTCGCCCAGGCTGAGGGTCCGGTCGGCGTCGAGAAAGGCGACCTGCTTGCCCAGCCAGGCCTCCGCGGCCAGGCGCGGCGGCGTGCCGAGCAGACGCAGTTCCGGCCAGTTCAGGGTCCGTTCGGTGCTGGCCCCGAGATAGGCATCCCAGAGGCGGGTACGCTGGCGCGCGCGTTGCTGGGGGGAGGGCCGGCGGGCCTGGACACTGGTCGCAATCAGGGTCACGGGGACGGACAGGGCGCTGAGCTCCCGAGCCAGGGGCGGCGCCGCGCTAGCCGGGGTCAGGGCAGGATCGACGCCGGCGGCCGGGGTCAAGGCCAGGACCAGATCGATGCTGGCGGCCGGGACCAGCGCCGCCAGAAGCTCGGCGGCGGCTACGCCCTTGATCACCCCCGGGGTGTCGACCAGCAGGATACCATCGCCAACCCGGGACGCGAGTCCGGCCACCGCCGCCACCAGGGGCAGGCGAAAACGGGCGGCATCCAGGGTACAGAGGGCCGCCAGTGCCTCGAGCCGCCAGCCACCCTCTCGCCAGCGGCCGAGGGAGACGCTACCGGGGACGCCCACGAGGGGCGAGCCGGGATCGGCGCCCACATACCAGACCGGCCGCCGCCCGCCGGTATCGCGGCGCGCCAACTCCCTGGCCAAGGCCCGGGCGAGGGTGGTCTTGCCACTCCCCGTGGGGCCAAATAGAAGCACCCGGCGGTCACCAGCCAGCCAGCGGTCGACCAGGCCAGCGGGCTGGTCAGCCGTAAGGGGCGGCAAAGCCTCCGGTGTCATGGCGACGGCGGAGTGTGCCTAAATTCCCAGATGCTTACTGACCGTTGTTTGCTGGCCTGGGGAAAATCCCCGCCGCGGATCATGCCCTCCAGTGCCTTGATCTGGTCCGGTTCAGGTCCCTGACCCCGCGTTTGCGCGGTCTTGGTTGGCTTTCTCTGCGCCATTGAGTCTCCCGTCCCAGGTGAAGGGGTTGGCTAACGATAGAAAAATGGGGTGCTCACCACCCATCTGATGATAGAAGAGCCAAGGGACGTCTTACACCTTAACCGTCACGGGGGTGCGCCACCCCAGAAAATGAGTGGCTTTACCGTGAATTAACACTAAGTGTCATGAGACGGCTAGCAACAATCCCAATACTGAAAGACAGGGCTGGTGACTTTCACGCTAACGATCGAGATCCTGGTCCTGATGGGACAAGGGGTCCTCGATTGGCTCCAGGTGAGTGAGGACGTGGGCATGGGGCAGGATGGCGCGCAGTTCGCACTCGATGCCCTCAACCAGGTCATGCCCTTGCTGGACCGTCCAGCGTCCAGGCACCAAGACATGAAAGGAGACGAAGGCCCGTGACCCCGCCTGGCGGGTCCAAAGGGCGTGAAACTCGATGCCCGCGCCACGGTGTTTCTCCAGCACCCCGGCGATCGTCGCCTGCTGCTCGGGGGGGAGGGCCGTGTCCATGAGCCCGGCCGCGGAGCGACTGACCAGCCGAAAACCGGTCCAGACGATATTGGCTGCCACCAGCAGGGCCAGTATCGGGTCCAGCCAGAGCCAGCCGGTCGCCCAGACGGCGGCTACGCCGAGGATGACGCCGACGGAGGTCCAGACATCGGTCAGGAGGTGATGGGCGTCGGCTTCCAGGGTAATGGAGCGGTATTCCCGCCCGGCACGGATCAGGACCAGGGCGGTAAGCAGATTGACGACCGATGCGACGACCGAGACGGCCAGGCCCAGATCCAGTTGTTCCAAGGGCTGGGGGTGCAGGAGCCGGTCCACGGCGGCCCAGCCGATCCCCAACGCCGCGGCCAGGATCAGAAAGCCTTCGAATCCGCTGGAGAAATACTCCGCCTTGCTGTGGCCATAGAGATGTTCCTCGTCCGCCGGCCGGGCGGCGATGGTCAGCATCCACAGAGCCATGAGGGCCCCGGCCAGGTTGACCAGGGATTCCAGGGCATCGGACAGTAGGCCCACGGAACCCGTCAGCCACCAGGCCCAGGTCTTGAGCAGGATGGTCACCAGGGCCGCGGCGATCGAGAGCCAGGCGAAACGACGGAGGTCGGGTTGGGTCATCGGTCAAGCCTTTGAGAATCGGATGAGAGTTTGGAGGGGTTCGCCGAGGGGGATGGCGTCATTAAGCCTACAGGGACATATACCAGGCGTCCATCTCGCCCGACGCCAGCCGTTCCGTCAATGCCGAAAAGGTGGGAGATATCGGTATCGATCAGGGCCGGTTGACTGACGATGCGGGGGATAGCGGCCGTGCATCGAGCTGGAGCCAGGCCGCCAGCCCCCCCTGTTCACGGGCGAGGAGTTGGACATGCCAGCCATTCGCCTCCGTCAGTTGACGCACGATGGCGAGTCCCAATCCCGCGCCGCCGGTCAGGGGACTGCGGGAGATCTCCCCGCGTTGGAAAGGCTGGAACATGGCCTCGACCTGGGCGGGCGGGATGCCGGGTCCCCGGTCAAGGACGCCGATGCGGACCTGATCGTCCGCCGCCAGGAGAACCAGATCCACCGGCTGCTCCTTGCCATAACGCAACGCATTTTCCAGCAGATTCTCGATCACCCGGCGCAAGGCCAGGGGGGGCAGGGGCCGAACGAGGGGCAAGGCCGGCAGGTCGCAATGGACCCGGCCGGCGGGCGCCGTCTCCGCCAGTTCCCTCAACAAGGCGCCCAGATCCAGGTCCACGGGCTTCTCCGCCTCCAGGCCCCGCGCCAGATCCAGGATCTTACCGATTAATTGATCCATCTCCGCGATGTCCTGCTCCAGCCTTTCGATCAACCGGGGCGTGGGCCGTTCCGCCAACAGGGCCAGGGCCAGCCGCATGCGGGCCAGGGGCGTGCGCAGGTCGTGGGAGAAACCGGCCATCAGCGTGGTTCGCATCGCCAGTAGTTCCCGCACCTGATGGGCCATGAGATTGAATCGGGCCGCCAGGGTAGCCAGCTCCCGGGGTCCCGTCTCGGGCAGGTTCTCGGGGATTTCACCCCGGCCAACGACGGCGGTAGCGATCTCCAATTGGGCCAAGGGAGCGGCAATGCGGCGTGCCAGCCAGAAGGTTGCCACCAAGGCCAAGAGGAGACCTCCACCCAAGGTGAGCGTGAGGGCGCGAAGGGGGTGAGTGCCAATACGCCAGGCTGGGAAGCCCACGGCGAGGCTCCCTGCGCCCGAGGGGATGGTCGCCCACCACCAGTCCTCACCGTTTCGGACCTCGTGGGCCAGATGCTGCCTGATACCGGTCTGCGCGGCCAGTGCTCGCTCAAGAAAATAGACATAGAAACCATGCCAGCCTTCCTGGGCACTGGCCGGACCATTCTCCCGCAGGGACAGCCAATGGGTACGGGCAAGTTCCAGCTCGAAATCCGGTCGTGTCCCCGGCGGCAATTCGCTCCAGGTCTGGGCGGACAATACCATGAGACCGGCGAGACGTTCGGCCGAGCCCAGGGCCATGGGCCCCATCAAAAAGACCACCACGGCCACGGCGGCGAGGAGTTCGAAGAGGATGAAGGCCAGCGCCAGAGGTCGGGCGATAAACCAAACCAGACCAGGTCTTGGGGGCTCAGGCCTAGGGGAGCGGGGATCCCCAGGGTCGGGACGTGCCGGAGGGACGAGCACAGGCTCCGGGTGGGCCTCGTTCAATCCGGCGGCCGGCCCCTTAGGACCATCGTCCTGTCTCATGGCTGGTCGCCGCGGGGATTGAACAGGTACCCCTGGCCACGCACGGTGCGGATGAACACCGGCCTGGCGGGGTCGGCCTCGATCTTGCGGCGCAGGCGGGTGACGCGGATGTCGATGCTGCGGTCGAAGGGGTCACGGTCGAAGCCCTTGAGGAGATCGATCAGCGTATCCCGGGACAGAACGCGGTTGGGGCGCTCCACCAGGACGCGCAGCAAATCGAACTCGGCGGCCGTCAGCCGCTCCTCCCGGCCCTCGCGCAACAGGCGGCGCGCCGCCAGATCGAGGACGAAGGGGCCGAAGGCGTACTGCGCGCCCACCGGGCGGAGGCCGCTGACGGGGGAAGCTAGCACCCCGGACGCGGTGAGCCGCGCGGGAGGCTTGGCGCGTCGCAGCAGGGCATGCAGGCGAGCCAGGAGTTCCCGCGGACCGAAGGGCTTGGACAGATAGTCGTCGGCGCCGACCTCCAGGCCCACCACCCGATCGATCTCCTCGCCACGGGCGGACAGCATGAGGATGGGCACCTGGGACTGGCCGCGCAGTTCCCGCGTCAGGCTCAAGCCATCCTCGCCGGGGAGCATGAGATCGAGCACGATGGCATCCGGCATCCCGCGCCGCAGGGCCGCGCGCATCCCCTCCCCGTCCGCCACCGTCTCCACCGCTAGGCCATTGACGCCCAGGTATTCGGCCAGTAGTTCCCTGAGGCTGGGATCGTCGTCGACGACCAGGATGCGACTGGGGGCGGAGGGACTCATGGGCGCAGTGTACCGCGCCCCCCAGGCCCATCCCAGTAGCGGAAACCGACGGAAACAATCGGAAACAATCGGATGCCGCTAGGACATCGACTGGATACCCCCCGCCGGCAGAATGTGCGCACCGACCAAACCAGCCCAGACCCCATGAGCATGAACCGATTGCTACCCGTGGCAATCCTGGCCCTGCTGCTGATCCCGCCGGCATCCGCCTTGAGCGGCGAGTTCGAGCCAGCAGGACTGGAGATCTCGCCGGGGATGAAGCCGCTGAATCTGTCGCTGCCGCCGCAACCGGCGGGTGCGGCGATCTTTGGCTCCTCCCCC
>SBFV01000134.1 GCA_006227775.1 Gammaproteobacteria bacterium
CTTATACCTTATACCTTATACCTTATACCTTTTTCCCCTGATCCCTGATCCCTGATCCCTGATCCATGACGCCGCCTCGGCTCTATCTGGCCTCCAAGTCGCCGCGCCGGCGCGAACTGCTGGCGCGGATCGGCGTCACCCCCGCCATCATCGCCATGGAGCTGGACGAGGCCCCCCTGCCCGGGGAGGCACCGGAGGACTATGCCCGCCGGGTGGCCCTCGACAAGGCCCGCGCCGGGCGGGCCCTGCTGCCCGCGGATTGCGAGGTCCCGGTCCTGGGGGCGGACACCCTGGTGACCATCGACGGGCGCATCTTGGGCAAGCCCCGGGATGCGGAGGATGCGGTCGCCATGCTGCGCCTCCTGTCGGGCCGTACCCATCGGGTACTGAGCGCCGTGGCCCTGCTCGGCCGGGCGGAGCGTCTGGCCCTGAACGTGAGCGAGGTCAGCTTCCGACCCATCGGCGAGGGGGAGGCCAGGGCTTATTGGGCCAGCGGTGAACCCGCCGACAAGGCGGGCGGCTATGCCATCCAGGGTCTGGGCGCCCTGTTCGTCCAGGAACTGCGCGGCAGTTATTCCGGGGTCATGGGGTTGCCGGTGTACGAGACGGCGCAATTGTTGGCCGCCGAGGGAATTCTTTTGCTGGATACTGGCCTAACCTCCGCCTAGGCCGGATCTGAGGATCGGTCCAGGGTCCCGGAGCTACCCAAGCCACCGCGACCGCTGAATGTGGGGGGTACTTTCGTGTTAATTTCCGCTTCGCCCCCATCTGACAAGCCAACCATCAACCCTGACGCCGTAGGCCATCATGAGCGAGGAAATCCTGGTCAATGTCACGCCACCGGAGACCCGGGTCGCCGTGGTCGAAAACGGCGTGGTGCAGGAGATCATCATCGAGCGCCTGGAACGTTGCGGTCTGGTGGGCAATATCTATAAGGGCCGCATCTGCCGGGTACTGCCGGGCATGCAGGCGGCCTTCGTCGATATCGGGCTGGAGCGCGCCGCCTTCCTCCACACCTCCGATATCGTCGGCGTCGAGGGGGAGCCCCGCGGCGACCAGATCCATGACCTGGTGAGCGAGGGTGACACCCTGGTGGTGCAGGTAGTGAAGGACCCCCTGGGCACCAAGGGTGCCCGCCTCACCACCAACATCTCCATCCCCTCCCGCTATCTGGTCTTCATGCCGACCCTGCAGAATACGGGGGTGTCGCAGAAGATCGAGGACGAGGAGGAGCGTCGCCGCCTGCGTGACATCCTCCAGCGTTTCGTCGCCGCCCACCAGGGCGAGGGCGGTTTTATCGCCCGCACCGCCGCGGACGGGATCAGCGAGGAGGCCCTGGTCAACGACATGAGCTTTCTCGCCAAGCTCTGGTCGGACATCAAGGAGCGCTGTCGGGAAGGCAATCATATCGGTCTCATCCACGAGGACCTGCCCCTGGCGTTGCGCGCCTTGCGGGACCTGGTGGGGCCCGAGGTGGAGCGGGTGCGCTTTGATTCGCGCCTGACCATGGACAAGGCCCTCGCCTTCGCCGAGCAATACATCCCCGATATCCGCGACAAGGTGGAGTATTACCAGGGCGAGCGGCCGCTCTTCGACCTCTACGGGGTGGAGGAGGAGATCCAGAAGGCCCTGGAGCGCAAGGTGCAGCTCAAGTCCGGCGGCCATCTGGTCATCGACCAGACGGAGGCCATGACCACCATCGATGTCAACACCGGGGCCTTCGTCGGTCACCGCAACCTCGAGGAGACCATCTTCAAGACCAACCTGGAGGCGGCCCAGGCGATCTGCCGTCAACTGCGTCTGCGCAACCTGGGCGGCATCATCATCATCGATTTCATCGACATGACCGACGAGGACCACAAGCGCCAGGTCCTGCGTGCCCTGGAAAAGTGCCTGTCCCGAGACCACGCCAAGACCCACATCAGCGAGGTCTCCTCCCTGGGGCTGGTGGAGATGACCCGCAAGCGCACCCGGGAATCCCTGGAGCACGTCCTCTGCGAGCCTTGCCCTTGCTGTGGCGGTCGCGGCACGGTCAAGACGGCGGAGACCACCTGCAACGAGATCTTCCGTGAGATCATGCGCGAGGCGCGCCAGTTCGAGGTGGAGACCCTGCTGGTCCTGGCCTCCCAGGAGGTCATAGACCGGCTGCTGGACGAGGAGTCCGGTCACCTGGCGGAACTGGAGGAATTCATCGGCAAGCCCATCAAGCTCCAGGCCGAGGCCCTCTATACTCAGGAGCAGTATGACGTGGTCCTGATCTGACCCCGGTTTCTCGCGCCTTGGCCCTTGCCCCAGGGCGCGGTTTCCCGGCCCTGTCGTGGTTCCCCTGAGGTCCCAAGTTCCTGACACCACAGCCGTTCACCCGCCTGGCTTTTCCGCCCCTCCCGCCCTCCACCGAGTCATCCCCGCTCCCTTTCCATGTCCCCTCCGCAACGGTCACCGGCCGGTCGCACGCGGCGCTACCTGTTCAGGACGATCCTGGGCCTGTCGTTGCTCGGGGCGCTAGGGCTCGCTCTGGCGATCGGCTACCTGGACCGATTGCGGGAGCCCTTGATCGC